>JBCCEV010000013.1:0-42801 GCA_039030125.1 Pseudomonadota bacterium
CGGCGATCAGAAGCGGCTGGTACTCCTGCATGACGAACGAAGCGACGAAGTCAGCGGCGATTGTGGAAGTGCAGACCAACCACGGCAATTTCAAGATTGAGTTATTCCGGGATAAAGCACCGGTTTCAGTTAGAAATTTTCTCGACTATGTCGATGCCAACTTCTATGCCGGTACCATCTTTCATCGGGTCGTCAATGGATTCGTGGTTCAGGGCGGCGGATTCGATACGCTGCGTACGCAGAAAGACACGCGCGAACCGATTGTTAACGAAGCCGATAACGGTTTGAAAAACGAAACTCGAACCGTGGCGATGGCTCGAACCGCGGATCCACACAGCGCTACCTCACAGTTTTACATCAACACCGCGCGCCACGAGATGCTCGATCACCGCGGCAAAGATCCGAATCGTTGGGGATACGCGGTTTTTGGTCGGGTTAGTGACGGTTGGGAGGTCGTTAAAAAAATCGAATCCGTGCCGGTCAAGATTGACTATTACGGCGATCCTAAAAGGCGGATGAGTAATACCCCAATTGAAGCGGTAGAGATTAAAAGCGTGCGCCGCGTTAACTAATCCCGGTCGCCAATAAAAATGTAGTAAGGCGCCGCAAGCGGCAGGTAGGGCACCGGACCGCGCAACTCACTAAGGTGGCGCTCAGTCATTCTTTCCCGCAAGTAATCGATGTGGTCCGGGCTTAAGTGAACGCCATCGTGGCGGAACCAATTTCGCCAAAACAATCGCGATAACCTGCTGTGCCTGATCCGGCCGCCAGCAGGAAGAGCCGCGGAGATAAAGAAATCCACCACCCCCAGGCGTCCACCCGGCTTGAGCACCTCAAGCGCGTTGTCGATAGCGGCTTTCCAATCCGGGATCATCGTTAGCGCATAGGCGAAGTAGATTGCATCGTACTGCTCACTGGGGCGGTACGTCGTCGCATCGCCTTCGATCACGCAAACATTATCGAGGTGCGCGGTGCGGCGCTTAGCGATCTCGAGTAGCGGCTTGCACAAATCGACTAGCTCCACCGCCGCCAATTGCTCGGTCGCCGCACCCAGATATTCAAGGTTGCGACCCGTGCCACAGCCCATTTCGCACAGCCGAGAGCCCGGTGCAGGCGCCAGCAGATCGAGCATCTGTGCGCGACCATGCAGGAGCCGCTCGCGAAAGCTATCGTAGGACGCCGCCTGCGGGCCATAGAAAGCGGCTAAATTTTCCTGGTGCGAACCCGTGGTGGGGTGACCTCTGAGCATCCGCAGAAGAATGCGAGCGTCATCGACAATCAGCATTTCAGATCGGCAATGTGAAAACCTGCGTAGGTATGCACGCGGTCGCGACGGGTTAATTCAACGGCGAGATTGGGATGAAATTCGAGTCGATTGAGAACTCGATCCTGGGATCCTGGCAGCAGGAGATGGTCGAGGTAGCTGGGCCAGGCGTGCGCGCTCCTGAAAATTGTTCGCGCATGTTCTGTGGCCTTATCGAAAATCGCCTGCCATTCTTCGGCCAGCGCCTGGGGCCGGTAAGAGCTCATCCAATCCATATGATCAAGAAGAACGAACTTTGAAATGCGGTCTTCGGTGCCTTTTAGAAACTCCGTGACCGAACACGTGGAGCAACTCACGCGATCCACGAGACCGGCCTTGAGGGCTTTGAAATTATCTTCTCTAAGATATTCGGGACAGCAATCTTTAGTGTAGTGACCAAAAATATACAGGCGCCAGAAATAGTTGATTGAAACCGGAATTTGATTGAAAACATATTCAATGCAGTCACGAATAAAGCCAGCGACGCCATCGCTATGCTGATTCTGCACCTCTTTGCGCTGGGGGTGCGGCACGCCCAACATATTCATGGTGAATTGGCGGGACAATAGCCAGTCTACGCGGCTGCTCCACATATGCGGGCGCACGTCGGCATCGAAAATCCGGCGCTGATCCTCAAGGCCGTCAGCGTCGAGAAGCGCCTGGATACCCAATTCTAATTTTGGATTGAATTTCCGGTAGATCCGCATGCCCCGGGCCACCGTGCCCGACAAGCCGTGAAAATAAAAACCTGATTTTTGCGAAGCAAAAAACCATTTCGCCTTGCGGTCCCAAAACGCCTGTCCAAATGGGTCCAGATCTTGGCGTAATTTTTGGTGGTAGATATCGAGAAATTCTGGATGCCAGCCTTCCCCAAATATCTTGAAAAATTCTTCGAACTCAAGATTTCTTATGCCGGCGAGCTTCAATTCCAATAATGCATTTTGGCGAGGATTCATATCCACAGCGTAGATCCGCTTCGGTGCAGTTAGCGCGTAGTCCAATGCGTTACAGCCCGCACTCGTGATCACCAACACCGAATCGTCGGGTCCGAAGTTTAGGGCTTCACGATCGACCGCCGGGTCTTCCCAACAAGTGTTGTAAACCAGAGATCGCGAGTAGATGGCGTTAAAGACGCGATCGTTGATGCGATCAAGCGAAGAACCCATGGATTTCCTCCGTAATGGTGGCGCGAAGGCGCGCCCCGAACGCGATTTAGTCTATCAGATGGGTATCTCGACCTAACCCGGGCTTCGCCTATAATCGCCGCCAATTCGCAAGTACCTCACGCTCATGAGTCTCATCACGTTTGATGACATTTGGTTGACATTCGGCGAGCAAGTCATATTTCGCGGCGCTGATCTGGTGGTGCAACCCTCCGAGCGTGTCTGTCTGATCGGGCGTAACGGGGCTGGCAAATCGACCCTGTTGAAACTCATCCTTGGTCAACTCGAGCCAGACCGGGGCGAAATCCGCAGGCGCTCTGAACTGGTGGTAACCGCTTTGGAGCAGGCGCTCCCCAATGAGACGGATCTGCCAGTACGCGCTTTCGTCAGCGAGGGGCTGAAAGAGCAACGTAGCCTTATTGATCGCTACCGCGAGCAAACGAAAAACGCTGAGACGCCACTGGAGCTTCGCGAGTTGGAACGCCTGCAGCGGCAAATCGAAGCGCATGGTGGCTGGCATGTCGAACAGCGGGTGGAGGCTATCGGATCGGACCTTGATTTACCTCTCGGCGCTACCCTTGCAGAGCTATCGGGCGGCTGGCAACGACGGGTTGCGCTGGCTCGCGCTTTGGTTCGCGAGCCGGATATTTTGTTATTGGACGAACCCACCAACCACCTCGATTTGGCGACTGTCGAGTGGCTTGAGAACCAGATCAAACGTTTTACGGGCACGGTTTTATTCATCACCCACGATCGAACCTTCCTCGATCGTGTTGCGAGCCGGATCGTGGAACTTGATCGCGGCCAGCTCACTAGCTGGGAATGCAATTTCGCAAAGTTTCTTGAGTTGCGCGAAAGGCGACGCGAAGAAGAGGCTCGCGATAACAAACTGTTCGACAAAAAGCTTGATGAGGAAGAAGCCTGGATCCGCCAAGGGATCAAAGCTCGCCGCACGCGTAACGAGGGACGCGTGCGTGCGCTCACCGCAATGCGGGAGGAACACGCCCAGCGGATCAAACCCGAGCGGCGCGCGAAGATTTATGTACAAGATTCCGAGCAATCGAGCCGGCGGGTTATCCAGGCGCGTAACGTTTCCTATGCTTTCGCAGCGACCCCCGTCATTGACCAGTTTTCGATCAAGATCATGCGCGGCGACCGGATTGGTCTGATTGGCAACAATGGCGTCGGTAAGAGTACGCTGCTGCGCTTGCTCCTGGGTGAACTCCACCCGCAAACCGGAACGCTGAAGCATGGAGAGAATCTGGAAACCGCCTATTTCGATCAAACCCGTCGCCATCTGGATCCTGAGAAAACGGTCGCCGAGATCGTTGGCGACGGCCGCGACTACATTCCAATCAACGGCAAGGAACGCCATGTGGTTGGCTACTTGCGCGGATTTCTGTTCACGGCTAAAAGGGCGCTCACTCCGGTTGGGTTTTTGTCGGGTGGGGAATGTAATCGCGTGATCTTGGCCAAGCTGCTCTCACGTCCGAGTAATCTGCTGGTACTTGATGAGCCAACGAACGATCTAGATGTGGAGACGCTGGAAGTGCTCGAAGAACAGTTGTCCGAATATTCGGGTACTTTGCTGTGCGTGAGCCATGATCGGTGGTTTCTTGATAGCGTGGTGACCAGCACGCTGGTTTTCGAAACCGACGGCAACATCAATCGATATCCTGGCGGCTACAGCGACTGGCAGCGCCAGGGTCAGAGGCTTCGCGAAACCGATCGACCGGGCCGGCAATCAACGCCGGCGGCGAAGGCCGTCGCGACGAAGAAATCGGTTAATTCAACAAAGCTGTCCTATAAACTGCAGCGCGAGCTGGAATCGTTGCCAGGGCGCATTGAGGCCCTAGAAACCGAGATCGGTGAGCTTGAAGTATTGCTCAATGAGCCGGGTTTTTATGACCAAGCGTTCGAGATCACCAAACCCAAACTCGATGATCTCGCGAACCGGCGCGACGACTTGGAAACCGCGATGGAACGGTGGGAAGAATTGGAGCAGTTGCAGGCGCAGTTGAAAACATCCTGATAGCGCCTCGACGCTCAGCAAAACTTTAGGCTAACATCGAGCGCAGAACCCACCTCATAAAGGTCGCATAATGAGTGAAATTTTTGTCGCCGGCGTCGGTATGACGCGCTTCGCCCGCCACCCCGACTCATCGATGAAAGATCTCACGCGAGATGCGGTAACGGCCGCTTGCACCGATGCGGGTTGCGAAATTCCGCAAATTGAAGCGGCCTTTTTCGGCAACTGCGTACAGGGTCATATGGAAGGGCAAGATATGATCCGAGGTCAAATCGCGCTGCGCGCGCTTGGCCTTACAGGCGTCCCGGTAATCAACGTTGAAAACGCCTGCGCGACCGCTACTACCGCTTTCCACCTGGCTTGCAATTACGTTTCCTCGGGCATGACCGACATCGTATTGGCAGTGGGCGCGGAGAAAATGTTTTCCGAAGACCGGGCAAGAATGCTTAGCGCGTTTGACGGTGCGTGGGACGTGCATGATGTCGATGGCAATTACAGCCATTTGGCGGACATGGGTAAAGGCGTCGAGGTGCCCGAAGGCACGACGTCCGAGCGGCCCTACAGCGTTTTCATGGATGTGTATGCCGGATTTTGCAGAATGCATATGGCCAACTACGGCACCACGCAGCGCCAGATCGCCCAGGTTGCCTCAAAAAACCACTTGCATTCAGAGCACAACCCGCTCGCTCAATACACCAAGCCCATGAGCATTGAAGATGTACTGGCGGGCGCGCCGATCACCTATCCTTTAACAACGCCAATGTGTTCCCCGATCAGCGACGGGGCGGCAGCGGCAATCATTTGCAATGAGCAAGGACTGACAAGACTCAACGGCAACAAGGCCCGGGCCATCAAAGTGCTCGCCAGCGTGCTGCAAACCGGCTCCACGCGCCGCGCGGACGATTTGGAACACCACGTCGGAAGACTCGGGTCTCTGAAGGCTTACGAAGCCGCTGGCCTCGGCCCGCAGGACATGGATGTCGCGGAAGTGCACGACGCCACGGCAATGGGCGAGATCATGGAAGTCGAAGCGCTAGGCTTTTGCCCGATTGGCGAAGGCGGTCCATTCTCCGAGCGGGGCGAGACCACGATTGGTGGCAAAATCCCGGTTAATACTTCCGGTGGCCTGGAATCCAAGGGACATCCGATCGGGGCCACCGGCCTCGGCCAGATCTATGAGTTGGTGCTTCAGCTTCGAGGGGAAGCAGACAAGCGGCAGGTCGACAACGCGAAGGTTGCCATCGCGCAGAACGGTGGCGGCATCATCGAAGTCGAAGAAGCCGTCGCCGCGTTTACGATCTTGGGACGCTGACTCTTATCAGTCCCCGGCTGGCGGAGCTTAAGTGCCGAGGCGGCGCAAAGCAGCGAGAGTGAGGAAATCGTCGTAGACGCCTTCCTCCTCATTAACGAACCATTCCCAACCGCCTGAAATTGACTTGACCTGCTCCAGTCGGGACATTCGATTCGTTTGCACGTCGTGAGCATGTACGTTGCACCAGGACCAATACACATTGGAGCCATCTTTGATGCTTCGATCGCCAGCCTCATACAACGAGAATGAGCCATCAAAGGATTTAAACGGCTCGCCGCGACGATCGTAAGTCACCATATTCACCGGCAAACCGGTGCGGGCATCGAACCACACGCGTTTCTTGCTAACCGGAGCGCGTGGATAGTGAGTTGGCTCAGCTTCAACAATGATGGTCTCGGGGATCAATTCGACATTCGTGTCCCAAAACGTCACGCCGTGTTCGCCGCCGTGGGTGGTTCCCTCCCAATTCTCATGGTCCGCACTCCAGTTCTCCGAAAGTCCGGCGATAAACGGTGCGCGACCGATAATTTTGTAATTGCCCCAGGTAAGAAACGGATCCCCAGCAGCCCAAGCATCGGAAAAATAAAGCGTTGAACCCGCAATCAACGGTTCGAACCGTTGCGAGGTTGGGAATTTTCGTACGCGTTTAAACTGTGGCAGATAACCGTGCATGTCTGGGAATTGGGTTTGGTCGTAGGGCCAAATGTTCAGAAAGGAAGTGCCCTTGAAGTCTTGTGGCTCGGTGAAAAACACCGATTGGTAGCGCAGCTTGTCCTCATGTCCGGGCCACACCGGTTTGGGATCGAGCGTGATACGGCCGGTCGGCGCGAATTCACACCAGGCGAGCTCGTAGCGGTATGCAACCTTACCCTGGGGATCAAGCTCGTAGGTTTTAACCGGATAAAAGGACACGTCGTGGCGGCCCCACGTTAGCGTGATCCCGGCAAACATCTCGACGCCGTTTTGCGGGTTCGGAAACGGATTGCCGCCCACCCACGGTTGTCCATCATCAACGACGACATTACCTTTGTCGTCAAACTTCGCCATCCCTTGATGGCGCAACGTTGCTTCGATGTATGTCACGGGGCTGAGGCGGCTGATGTCGGTTGTGGTTTTCACCAGGGTCATTCTTCGACCCAACTGCTCAACTTGTGTGTAGCGGATCGGATCAAGCAGATCCTTTACCAAATGGACATTGTCTTTGTTGATCTCGTCCCCGGTTTTCAGCGCGCCTTTGGTGAACTCTTCGATCGACAACAACTCGTCGGGATAGGCGTCTGCGAAATCGCCGTTCTCCGCGAGTACTGACCAAACCGGAGCCAGGACACCGGCGCCAAGAAAGCCCCGGGCTGTAACATCCAGAAAGCGACGGCGCGTGAACTCTGGGGTGTATTTTTTAATTCGCATGACTTCCTCCTCTCGTCCTGCTATTGCCGTGGGAACCAGCCACCGAAATAGGTTTGCCGATTGGACCTCTCACGGCACCAAAGTGTTCCGCGGGGAGTTCTGTTTTGATACGAGTGAAGGCCCAGATCGGATAAGCCGCTCATGACTTTGAAAACTCACCGGTTTCGGAAGTCGTGATCGGCAACTCGCAGCGCGACGCCCCGAGCGTTTCCGAGACCTTCTGAGCAACACTCTGGGGCACATGCTCCTGGTGCTGAGCCATCTGCGCGGCAAGCTGGCAAGCAGACTCCGGGCGGGTCGACTGTGCTCTTACGCCGAATCTTCCGAGCATGCCTTCCCACCAAATTATGTTAACCGGGGTCGCCCGATCCGTGACCACTGACCACGCCCGATCGGCCTCGAAGGGCTTATCTGTCGCCGCCGCCGTTCGTCCGAGTAACATCCACCCGTCGCCAGAATTTTTGTGCACATCGACGAACGCTTTTGCCTCGTTATAGGCTTCTTCATCGCGATCAAGCTCAATGAGTAAATCAACAATCAACTTCCTCAAACGTCGATCCATTTCTGGATCGTCCTCTACCGCCGGTAACATGAGTTTCGCGTAGTCCAGTTTTTCGACAGCCTCCTCCCGCTCAATAACCCACGGATAGAGGTACTCCAACTTCCAACCGGTGAGGCGATTATTTGCCTCCGCACGAATGAATTCACCGACGCGCTCAGCCTTGCCCAGGCGCTCATAGAGGCGCAGTCGGGACCAATAAAGCGCGCGTTTGACGTCAAGATTCTTAACGCCGCTTTGCTCAATCTGATCCACTGAACGCAGAACGGCTTCGGGATCTTTGTCGACCAGGGATCTCATCTGCACGAAAATCGATAAATTCTGCGGGTTGCGGCGATCTTTCTTTGCCAACTTCGGCCAAGTTTTCAGCCCCTGCTTCGCGAGGTTGTAGCCATTCCCAAGCCCGGGGCGGTTGATCGCTTCGATGAATTCGCGAGCGACGATATGAAACGCCGTGGCCTCAAAGGCACCTTGGAGAGATTCTTTCGAGCGCACTTGGCTCAAACTCTTGCGCGCGGCCGAAACATTATTGGAAGTTTGCGCGATCATCAGGCGGGCGGAGTCGGCGCCCGGATCATTGGGCGACTTTTGAATAAAATTCTGCGCCGCCGACCGAAGCGCGCGGCGATTGTCCGACGATCCGCCCTTTTGCTCACGGGCGGCGTAGACAACATATAGGAGTTTCGCGATCGAGCGCTGTAAATCTGGATCAAGATCTTTTAATCGGCGCTGCTTTTCCAGAATGTCAGCGGCCGTTCCCAAGATGCCATCCTTATAGGCGGCCAGGGCCCAGCGATACCGATACCACTCAAAATTTACATTGGCGGGCAGGGGGGTACGAAAAAAACGACTGTATTTTTCAATCGCCGTAAAATAATGATCGTACTCAAGCGCGTATTCGGCCGCCGCCAGATCGGTATAGCGGCCGACGTCTTGCGATGCCACTTCTTGGCGGTAGTAGATCATGTCATCGACCAATTGCTGATCGAGGTAACCTGCTTTGATCAACTTGTTAAGCCGTTCGGCGGCCAATACGCCGCCACCTTGACCGTTGCGTTGTTTCTTAAGGAGAGCGAAAGCTTCGGCACGCAGAATCGAGGCCTCGGCTTCGCCGATGGTTTTAGGGATCGGCGTATTTTTGACCTGGCCACGCTTGACGGCAAGCAAGCGTAATTCGAGTTCCACTGCTTCCCGGATCGGGTGGTCCTCCTCGGCCGCTAATGCCTCTTGCAGGTTCTCGAAAATTCGCGTGGCTTGCGCCTCCTCGCCACGCGCGAGCGCGACGTAACCGAGCCCCAACCAACCGCCAAAAATGAGGCCCGGGCGAAACAATTGCATTGAAGCGGTCCGAAACCCGCGATGCGCCCTGGAAAGGACGGTGAGTTGCTCTCCGGCATCGACGTGATCGGCATAGGCGATATCGATCCAGGCCCGCCAATAAGGAAAGGCCGCCAGCGCGAAGCTCAGGTTATCCCATTGTGCAGAGCGGTAAAGACGCTCCAAAGCGGCTTCGCTCTCACCCGCTTCGCCTTCCACGTTCTTTAATAAGGAGAAGCTGCGCGCGCGCATTTGATCGACGACCGCGGCTACTGCTTCGATCTGGGCGCGGGTTGGGTCCGACTGACGAAGCGCATCAATCGTCTGGCCAAGCTCGCGGGCCACCTCAACATAAATCTCGGGCGCCGCGCTCGCGTTGAGTCGATTCAATAACTTCTTCGCGTCGTCGGCATAGTCCGCCAGTGCGTCGGTGCTAGCGGCGCTAACGAGCGCCGTAATGGCGAATAATTGGATGATCACCGGCTTCCTAGAAAACATCGAGCAAAGCCTTCATCTGACGTGCGAACTGATCACCCATAATGAGTCTTATCAGGCGTTTGGTGAGCTTGATATCGCCTTCCAAAGTAGCGGCGTCGCCGCTACCGGCCTCGGCAATGATCCGAAATGCCGCCATCGGTTCACCGCGATATAGCGCGCGGTTAACGGCGCGCCCGACCGAGGCTTCGACCAAGGCGGGATTCGCTTGATCGCTGACATCAAGCGTCGAGACCGTGCCGCCAAAGCGGCGAAATTGCTCAGCAATCCGGGCCAACTCGCCGATATCTTTTTCACGCACAGGCGCATCGCTAACCACAATAATGATCCGCCGCGCGCCGGGTCGCCAACCGGCTTCGTCAATCGCCCGGATCATTCCCGCGTCGACTGCTTCAAACCAATCGCCACCACCCTTGGCTTCCAGGCTGACGAGAAACCGTTGCAACTTGGAGTTGCTATAGGTCAAGGGTTGGATGCGCGTGACAAACTCGGGATCTTGTTCGTCGCGGAAAGCAACAATCCCAAAGCGCGCGATCGGTACTAATGAGCGAACGATTTGGGAAATGTCTTGGATTCTATTTTTTACTTCGTCGATCACCCAGCCCATAGAGCCCGTCGCATCGATTGCGAATACGACATCCAGTCCCGCCTCACGCAGCCCTGCGACGTAAGCGGCAAACCGTGCCGAGCCATCCCCCAAACCATTGCCGATTCCCGATTTGAATCCACCGATCCCTTGACCGGCGCTGAGCGGCACCGCGCCGACGCCGGTCGGAATATCGAGCCCTTGAAACCCGCCTGACTGCGCTTTCAGGGCCATCGTCACGTCTGGTGGTGGCGGTACTACCGCCTTGGGAGCAATGAGCATGTCGGGCGGATCAAGCTCGAACTCTTCTTCAAAGTCGAGCTGTTCCTCAGGCGGCGGTTCACGCTCCTCAAACTTTGGCGGCGCGATTTCTTCCATGACCACCTGAATCTCCTGCTCGGGAATCGGGGGCGCGCTGGGCTCTATATCTTGACCGACGTGGCCTGAGATGAACGCGTGAAGGACACCAGATGCACACAGCAACACGAGCCACAAGACTAAAGCTCGTGCGCTACCCAACATTTTTAGCCGTCCGCTCTTTTGGTTTTAGTAACCAACACGAATTGATGGATCCCGGCGTTAGCCGAAGCTTTCATCACCTCTGAAATCATCAATGCTTGGGTCTTGCCGTCGGCATAGATCTTCAATCGTTCGTGTCCAACGATTCGACTCAGCGCCTGAGGTAAAGATTCCTTGGTGACCGTGCGGCCGTCCAAGGTCATCTGGCCGTCCGCGCTAATTGTCACCACAACCAATTGCTTTGGAGGTTCGGAATCAGAACTGGAGTCGGGCGGAACTAATTCATAATCAGGCTGCAAGTTGCCTGCGATCATGAAGTACAGCAGTAACAAGAAAATGATATTGATCATGGGGATCACATTTTCTTGCGGCTCTTTGCGATTACCAAGAACCCGTGCACGCAGCGTGCTGGTTCTCATTGTTCGAACCTCCGCGCCGCGGCCAAGGAAATGTTTTTGATTCCGTAATCGTTGAAGAGATCCATTACGTTCACCGCGCTTTGCAGCTCGACCTGCGGATCAACGGCGAGTATCACCTTGGTATCGCCAGGGTCCGACAGTTGCGCAGCATAGCCGCGCAACTTTACTAAATCAGTGCGTTCTCCATTCAGCCAAATCGAGCCATCATCATGGATCTCCAAGGCGACGGTGACCGAATCGCTGGCGGCGCTGGCGCTACCCATGGTTTGCGAGAAATCGATTGCATGCGGTCGCAAGAAGTTTGTCTCGAGCATAAAAAACACCAGCAGAATGAACACTACGTCGATGAGCGGGGTCAAAGACATACGCCCGGCTCGGCGCGCCGCGGGGCGCAGTTGTGCGGCGCTAACGCTCAAGACTTGCCGCCGATGGTCTGCACACGGGTTAGCAGATCCGCAACCCGATCAGTGATGGCACCGAGTCGGGATTCGAGCAAGGCATGCATGACGGCAAATGGGATGGCAATCGATAAACCGACCGCAGTTGTGAGCAGAGCCTCCCAAATGCCACCGGCTAAAGCGCTGGATTCACCCTCGCCGCCGCTGCTGACTGCAAGGCCTCTGAACGCGTCGATCATTCCAAGCACGGTACCTAATAAACCCAATACCGGTGCGAGATAGTAGATAAGCTCAAGCGGCCTAAGGTTGCTGGCATAAGGCTGAATGAAGGCCGCGCCCCGTCTCAGCAACTCTTCTCGCAATAGATCAGCGTCGAAGACTTCCAGCTTTTCCAAACCGAATTGAATGTCGCTTGCCAACGATAGACGGGATCCCTCAAAAACTTTAGTTGCCGTTTGGATCTCGCCTTTGGCCCAGAGTTCGATGCCATTAGCCACCTCGTCCATTGCGCTCGAACTCAAAGTCGAATACTGAAAGAACTTCAGCAGCGCAAGGGCTAAACCAACGACGGAAGCCGCCAATAAAATGGCGACCACTGGGCCACCGAGTTCCAATAAGGTTCCGATGCCGCTGATGAGTTCGCCGACGAGGTCGCCGTTCGCTTGTGATTCCATAATTATCTGCTCAATTCAGGAGCGCGCAGTGTACTTCTCAGACCATCTGTCGCCTAGGTAAATAGGGGTCGGGTTTAACACTCGTTTGCTCACTTGCCATATCAGTTGACCTCAGACAGATGGTTCAAGTTCTGCCTGTTGCAGCCCAGCAAGCATCCAGATGCTGTTCTTTAACTCGGCTTGGTAGCGCTTTAGATCGTCAGGCACCGAGGCGCTGGTTAATAAGTAGTTGCCTTCGATAAGAGCAGTAATATTGGCTGCTCGATACCAGCGGGTTTGCTTGGTTTTGATGGTGCCAATGCGGGTTAGCAGCTCGTAGATAAACTCACGATAGATGAACATGTACCGTGAGCGATATTGCTCTGCTTCCTCACTGTGCATCGCCCGTGCCCATAGGTGAGGCTCTATACCGGTGCGCTGTTTTAGATCGTTCACCAAATAATCGATGATGCGACGGAATGCGCGTTCGGGATCCTGGTGATCGGCATTCAGCAGCCTTAAAAGCTCGCCGGTGTACCATTCGAGAGCCCAGTCGTAGAGCGCGCCGACTAAACCGTCTTTCGAACCAAAATGGTGCTGAACCGACGGCAGTTTTACCCCGACTTCCTCAGCCACACGACGAAGCGATAAGGCCTCAAAGCCGCCCTTGACCACGATGCCGAGAGCGGCCTGCAGCATTTCACGCTGTCGCTCAGATAAGGGTTGGGAACCTCGCGCATTCGCGATGATTTCGGCCAACCTCCCCGTTACCGAAATTGCTTCCATCGAAACGATGCTCTATGTCAGATGACATACCGATTTGTGTCGATGATATAGGGGCGCGTTTACGAGCACAACGGATCAGCCAGAGAAAACTCATTGCGACGATGAGTCACCAGCCAAAAAAAAGCCGGCCATTAAGGCCGGCTCTTCGATTCTTTAACGCCTTCCGCCTAGAAGAAGTAGGTGAAGCGCGCGAAGATTTCGTCCGCGAAGTCGAGGGTTTCAAGAACGTCGTCGTTCTCATCACCACCGCCTTCGATCACGTTGGCGTAGAGGTCAATCTGCCAATCAGCAGACGGACGGTAGCGAACACCGGGTTGCACCAACATGCCACCTTGAACGTCGACCAAGATGGCGAAATCAAATCGCCAGATCAAGTTCGGGAATGGCTGTTGGAAAGCGAAGGCGACGTAGTCGGCGCCATCTTGGCCCAAAGGCTCACCGAAGCACCGGTTAGCGCCGGTCGAGGTCTTACAGTCGAGACCGAAGTTCTCGTTACCACTGAGATGGCGGCCAAACAAATCTGACTGTTCGCGGTGCATCCACTGCGCCACCATGTAGGTCGCTGGCATGCGATCTGAGAAACGTTGGTATTTCTCAAGGATCAACGCTGACACAACCTCGGTTTCGCGAATGAAGTTACGGCTTAAGCTTAAGTCGGTGAAGTATTTGTCTGGCGTTACCGCAACCTCGCCACGAACGATTAACTGGTCGAGCCACTCGTTATCAGAGGTGAAGATGTAGTTACCGCCAACACCGATGATGTGCTCGCGCTTGAATTCCCGCGTGATCCAACCGCGTAGCGGGCCGAAGCCACCGAAGAAGCTATCCAAAATACCACGCGCAAGATCAAATCGTGCGCCACCCGCTTGTGGGGTCGCCGCAAGGCCGGGCCCGGGGTTGAAACCCGCGTTCACGGCCGTGAAGGTTGCGTTGTTGGAAGCAGGCGCTTCCGCCAGCGAGGTTGCAACGCCGAGGACCGGGTTCAAGCGGGTGCGGCCCGCAAAGTGGAACCACTCTCGTGCGGACGTCGTCCCGGTGTTATCGGGTGCGAAGAATGAACCGCAGGTGTCACCGCCGATACCTGCCGCAGCGCGAGTCACGCCGAACGGGTTATTCGGCCCAGCACAGAAGGGGTTTTCGCCACCGAATGCGCCCGCAAGCGGGTTACCGTGCCACACACGCGGCGCGTCCTGCCAGCGCACAACACCATCCGGGTTGCGGCGATTGGTATACATCAACATCGCGGTGAACGAGTCGGTGAGCGGCATCGTCAAACGCGCACCGAAGTTGATTGAACCTTCCGCGTCTTCGAATTCGTCAGCTTCATCCCAGGAGAACGCCGCGGGCACCACGTTGTACGGGGTGTTGGTACGCGGAAGCACCGAAGGCGTGAACAGTTGCGCGAATGAATCCAACTCCCAGCCGTTATCGAAGGTGTAGGAAACGCGCACACCTGGCATCGCGATACGTTGGTCTTGGAATTCCTCGCCTGCTGGGCCGAGCGTTAAGTGACGACGGAGGTCTAAGCCGTTCGCAACGTCCATAACGCGGAAGAAGAGCGCCTCGCCCCAAGCGATTTGTTGCTGTCCGACACGAACCCAAAGCGGGCCTTTGTTGTAGTCAAAGTAGAACGCTGGCAGATCACCGACGAAGCTCGGTGTGTTGAACTCAAGCGGGTTGCCGTTGCCGTTCCACCAGAAAGGCTGTGAGAAGACATCGCCGATCCGCGCGTCGGTTAATTTCGAAGTTGCGTCGTAGTAACCACGAAACTTGGCGAAGGCGTTAAAGTTCCGGCTGAACTTCGCTTGGATGTCGACCTCAAGGCGAGTCGAGAACAAATTGAAATTGATCTCATCGTCGAGCGCGTTCCTGCTTCCGCAGGTCGGGTCGATGGATTGATTTTTACATAGAAAACCGTTGTTACCGACTGGCGCCACAGTCTGTCCCACTCCTGGGATGGCAACGCCGTTGGACAGGGTTGGCGACAACGCGCCAAGCTCGGTGTCAACGATCCGTCCGTTGAACGGGTTCCCCGATTGGTTAAATTCGTTTTCGTTAGTGGCGATGCCGATACCAATTTCTTGGCGGACAAAGCCAGTAATATTCCAGTCGATAGCAGATGCCGACATGGGCACCAAGATCAGCAATGCTACCGATAAGCGCTGAAGGAAAAGTGCGACCTTATGCGTGATCACTCCAGTTCTCCTCTTTTTCAAGTTTCAGACCCCCCGCTACAGACCGGCTGGCAACCGGTTAGAAGCGCTGTGTTGCGTCAAACTGACAACAGTGACGCGCACGGGATACTCCCGTGACGGTGCATTAAACCCCTTGTAGGAAAGGGGTGTCAACTAAATGTTGGCGTTTTTTTAGCGATTACGATTTGTGCAATGCGACAATTTGTTGCGCAAATCCAACAGGACGGTTCGATTACTCCATAACGCGCGCGATTGCGCCGCTGAAGCCGGCTAGGTAGACAATTTGTTGGCGGAGAAAACCTTCGCCAACGGTGGTTTCCACCACGCCCGCATCGATGCCCTGAAACCACGTGCGGATGATGTTCAAGTCCTCACTAAAGGTCCAGGAGGCGCCGTCGTCACTGCTACGCAGTAGCGAGCGGATACCGCAGATCACAATTTCCCCGTTGCCGGACCACACGCCGAGGAGGTTGCTTTCGGCCCCGGCGTCTTTGCGCTCCCAGGACAAGCCATTGTCTTTGGTGACCGCCACGAAGCCGTCTTGACCAACGGCCCAACCGGAATTGGTGCCATCGTTGGCAAAATGCACATCGAACACACTTTGATCCGCTCGGTTCGACATATCAAAACTAGCGCCACCGTCGGTTGAGTTCATGATCACGCCAAATTCACCGGCGATCAGGATCCGCCCATCCTCAAAAACTTCGGCATCGTATAAGTGCGGCTCGTAACCTTCCTCGGTCAGGTTCAGCCAGTCCTGGGTTAACGGCGACCAAGTTTTGCCGAAGTCAGTCGATTTGGCGACATAACCAAATTCGCCCACGACAACAGCCAAGCCTTGGGAGTTCATTCCCACGCCCAGCAGCCTTTGCTCAATCCCGCTATCGATCAACTCCCAAGCACCATCCCCTTCACGTGTCGCCACGGTGCCCGACTGCCCAACCATGAGGCTTTTCTCTTCGCCAATTTTTACGGCCAGCAAGGCCGCTGGCGTGATTGCCGGTGCTTGCGTCCAAGTTTGCCCGCCGTCGGTGCTTTCCATGATGGTTCCGAAGCCGCCGATGGCCGTGCCTTTTTCGCCGTGGAAGTCGATCGCATACAGAGAATCATGCGGGATACCCATACGCATGAATTCGATCGATTTGTCCTCGGCCAGGGCAGGACCGTTGGCAAACGCCAGCCAGGCAGATGCAAAGCCGATGACGACGTTGCGCACGAATAGGCGCAAAACAGATTGGTTTAGCATTTTTTCTCTCTTTGCTTTCTATTCGCGGGGCTACGACGCCTGTCCGACAAGTTCCGATACATCGACACTTTCGGAAATGATCAAGTGCTCTTTCTCGATGAATTGCGGGCGCACCAGGTAGACCAGCAATGGCAGCACGACCAATGCGATCACCATGTTGATCAACATGATCATGACGAGCAGCAAGCCCATGTCGGCGAGGAATTTCAACTCGGACAAAAAGTACCAAGGCAGAATTCCAAGCAACACAATCGTCGCGGTGAATGCGATCGCTTTACCGGTGGTGGTCACCGCTTGCTGAATCGCATCGCCGATTGCCTGACTGTCTCGATATTCCTCACAGATCCTACTGAGGAGATAAATCCCGTAGTCGATACCAACCCCGATCCCAATGGCGGCGATAGGCAGGCTGTTCACATCAAGCCCGATCCCCATCAGCACCATCACCGAGGCTAGCAGTACGTTCGAAAAATTCACCGGGATCATGAGCAAAATTCCGGCAACCACCGAGCGATAAGCAAAACTACAGGTAAATAGGATGACCATGTTCAGTGCGCCGAGGATGTACCACTGATAAAGGTCGACCGTGTCGTTAACCGACTGTTGCAGCGCAATTGCGCCGGTACCCAGCCGCACGTTGAAATTAGTGTGCTCAATACCAATATCGTCCAAGGCGGCACGCGTTTGCGCGAGCGCCACGTCAACGGTTTCCTGTTTGTTGTCTTTGTACCAAAGCGAAACCGTTCCGTTTTCCAAGGTGAAGTCGATCACGTGCGAGTAGGCTTTGGTACTGGAGCCAAAGAACAACGCGTTCGTTGCCGCAGAAATCGCGTCGTTCGTGTTATTGATCGGCGCCCATTTTGGATTGCCACCACTAAACAACCGGTTAGCTTCGGGGAGATAATCCGCGAACGAAAGGGTCGCTTCGGGTGGTGGGTCTTGCGATTCAAGATACCGTTGGAAACGCGTCATCATCTCGGCTGTTTGCGCCTGGCGCATAATGCGCCCTTCGTCGGTCGGCTTACCTGTCTCGTCGACCGTTCTCTTGCCTTCGAAAATGACCTCCAACGTCATTAAACCTGGGAAATGAGCGTTAACCGCGCGCACCGCGCCGTTAAAGTCGGAAGACTCTTTCAGCAGGTTGCTCCCCTCAACGGGATTACCCACTTGAATTTGCAGCATTAGCCAAACACCAATCACCGCTAACACAACGACGATCGGCGTGGTGATCCGCGCTGCGGAACCATGTGAGACCCGGCCAACCGCGCCCAACGTGTCGATAATGTGATTGTGCCAAGACTTTTCTTTACCGATGAGCTTGGCCACGTTTTTCGGTGCTGGGAAGAACGAGAGCAAAACCGGCGTGAGAAACATGTTCGTGGGTACGAGAATCGCGGCCCAGAATCCGCAGAAAATCGCGAAACGCTCCATGACTGGGATCGGCGCGAGGCCAATTAGAAACAGTCCGGCGGCGTCGGTAATGATGCCGAGGACCCCTGGCGCCATCATGACGCCGAGCGCGAGTTCGGCTGATTTTCGCCGGTCGCCTATCTCGTAGTAAATCTCATAGTAGCGTTCAATAAACTGAACGCAGTGACTAAATGATCGGGCCACTAATAACAGCGGCACCACCATGATCAGCGGCTCGATCGGATCACCCAACCAGCCAACAAAACCAAAACCCCACACCGCGGCAACCACACTCACCGCGACGGGTGTTACGACCCCAGGGACGTTACCCATATAGACGAACAAGGAAAGCAGCAATAAGCTCGCCGTGATCGCGAAAATACCCAGCATCTGGGCTTGGTATTCATACACCCACCCGGTGAGAATGGGTTGTCCGGCAACATAGACTTCGTGGTTCGCGTCGCGCTCGGCGTCTGCGAGCTCCTGGACGTACTCGAAAACCTTGCCGTACTCCAGCTTGCGCTCAATAAACGTGGCGGTAACGAGCGTGGCCGTTTCGTCCGGGGAGATCAGAAACGTTCGCACGTTGGCGGCTTTGTCGACCGCCTTACGGAATTTCTCGATGGCCTCCGGGGTCGCCGGCGCCTTGTCCTCCATTAAAGGACGCATATCGATCCCAAACGGCGTCGCCTCGGCAAAGCGCGCTTTCTCGGTCGATATCGATAGGATTTGATCGTGGTCGACACCCGGCGACAAGTCGATGTCGCGAGTGAGTCGATACACCTTATCTAAGGTTTCATGGTTGTAGATTGTTTGCCCATCGGTACGCTTGACCATCAACGTAATGGTGAGAGGATTACCGAAGTTCGGATGGTCCTTATAGGTTTGGACGAACGGATGGCTGGAAGGAAAGAGGTCAGAGAAGATCGTGCGAAGCTCAACCTTGGTTAGACCATAGCCAAAAAATGCCGTGATCCCCATTAAGAGAGCAAGCGTAAAAATGCGATGCTTCATGGTGAGCATCGCCAACTTAAAGCGAAATGTCATCGGTATCGACTCCCCTCGATAACTAGCGTACTGGGCACACACGCCGGGGACTGGCTAGGTCTAACGCCTTTGCGCGGATTGACACCTTGAGAATGCTCACCCTTACTGCTTAGCGGCCCGAAAGGGTCGGAAAGGGTAAGCGCTAAACTGCGGAATTTCGGTTTCGCAGCGCATAAAAAAGGCCACAATCCCCCCAGGATTGCGCGAGGGTCGGAATATAGGGATGGCCCCCTAGAGTGTCAACATTGATCTCTGCGCCATTTAGGTATTCGGAAAGCACTAAATGCTTCAATTTTGGGCAGAATTGGTGCCGGCTGCGGGACTCGAACTCGCGACCTGATGCTTACAAGTTTCATCCGCTGATTTGTTCCTTTTTGGACCGTCTTGGCTGTTCAGCTACGGTTCAGCGACTTACTCGCAAACTCTCACCTCTCGTCTATGCTCTTCTTAGCGGGTTTTGTCTGCCCTGTGTAGCACGGACGTAGCACCGAGGTGACCGTGAAAAGGAAAAACATCAGGTCATGGCCGAGCATCTGAACTTCACTGTCGGGTCGCTGAACGCGCTGAAAGCGCGGCCCAAACGCTACTACGTCTATGACACCAAGATCCCCCACCTAGCGCTGTGCGTGACGCCCTCGGGTACTCGCACGTTCTACCTCTACCGTCGCATTCATGGCCAGCCGGAGCGCCTGAAGCTCGGTCGCTTCCCGGCGATGACGATTGACCAGGCCCGCAAACAGGCCGAGCGAACCAACGGCACCATCGCGGCTGGCCTCAGCCCCGCTGAAACCCGCCGAGCCCTTCGGGGTGAGCTTACGGTGCAAGCGCTCTACGAACGATATCGCGTCGAGCACCTTGAAGCCCGAGGCCAACACAGCCGCGCCACCGTTTCTATTTTTGAAAATCACCTAAAACCCTGGGCCCGGCGCAAGCTCTCCACCATTCGCCGGGCGCACGTGATCAAGCGCCACGCGGAGCTCGGGAGAACAGCAGGCCCGATCATGGCCAATCGCGCCGTCGAGCGTCTGCGGGCGATGTACAACTGGGCCATTCGCATGGAGCTCTTCTCAGGCGACAACCCCGCGGTTGGGATCGAGAAATTCAAGGAAGTGGCCCGCGAGCGCTTCTTGCAACCCGATGAGGTGCCCCGCTTCATTGCGGCCGTTGAGGCCTCGGAGCCCGATTTTCGTGATTTTGTGCTGTTGTGCCTATTTACCGGCGCGCGCTCCAGTAACGTTCGAGCGATGGCTTGGCGCGATGTGTTCCTCGAACGCGCAACCTGGACGATTCCAGACACCAAGAACGGCGAGCCCTATACCGTGCCATTGGTTTCTGAGGCGATGACGATCCTCGAGAGGCGCCAAAACCGAACGGCGTCCGAATGGGTATTCCCGGGTCCGGGGCAAACCGGACACTTCGTCGAGCACAAACGGGCCTGGGGGACGCTCCTCAAACGGGCCAAGATCGAGAACCTTCACCTACACGACTTACGCCGAACCTTGGGCAGCTACCAAGCAGCCACGGGTGCCTCGCAACTCGTCATTCAAAAATCGCTCGGCCACAAATCGCTCGCGGCCACCAGCGTCTACACCCGTTTGAATCTTGATCCCGTACGCGAATCCGTCAACGCGGGTGTGGATGCGCTCCTAAAACATAGGTAGCTCGACCAATGGATGAAGCGGACAAAAATCTTAATCAAAACTTCGCGAGTTTGGGGCTCCCTGAATTCGACATCGAAACGTTCATGAGTACTCACATCGAGGGCCTTAACGTTGGAGATGCAGCTTGTGAACTCATGTTTGAGCCGTACGCGCTCATTCCGAATCTTGAGATGTCGACGCGTTTTCTTCTTCCTCGGATCAGGAATGCACTACGAGACCGGTCCGAAGACACAATCCGGAATGCGCTCGAAGAGGTCCCACGGCGCTTCGCCAAAATCGCCTGGGACACCCTTCCCGACGATATTCGCAACGATCCGAACTACTTCAAAACAACCCACCTACCCAGCTTTCACTACCGGATCGAAGATTGTTTAGAGGCTGCTTCCGAGGCCCTCCACCAAGCATTACAAAAAAAGGACATGCGGATCTCTGGTCTCACGCCACCAGAGCATTGGGCTGTGATCGCGTTAGCCAGCTTCGCGGTGGGACGTCTCGTGGCGCAAAGCCTTAGCGCGTTTTACATCGATTACGTCCAAGCCAACGATGTTCAAGAAATCGAAAAATTAGTCGAGCGGTTGTGGGTATTGGCAACCGGGGCGGCAAAACATATCGGACTCCTCGCGCTCAATGAAAGCGAGAAACTCGCAATTAGCCATGACCAGCAAACAAGACGTGCCAGCTCTGGCGGCAACGCCCGAATGGATCCGATCAACACGCTTTTGCGTGAATTGATCAATTTCTACCACGAAGAGCAGTTCCAGAATCGCTCCGAATGCGCGCGCCAGTTTGTTCGGATTACAACCATCGACCGGATCCGAGAGGCAGGGATCCGCACAAAGAAACCCGCTGAGTATTTTCGTCGAGTATTGTCAGAAGTTCTTAGCGGGCGACGGAAGATCCCCGAGCACAGTTAACAGAGTGCCCGGTACTCTACTAAAACAAAGGCAAGTTCCCAGCATTCGCTGATTTCCTTTTTTCTCACTCCATGCCGAAATCCATGGCCATCCGTTTCGAAAAGAGCTGGAGGCCACGATGGAATTACTAACCACATCAAAAGCTGCCGAGCGACTCGGCGTTAGCGCCGCATTCTTAGAGCGCGACCGCTGTAGCCGTCGACTGATCCCTTACGTCGTCATCGGGACCCGAACGGTTCGCTACTCCCCTAATGCCCTCGACGAATATATCGATCAACAGACCCGCCGAGCGGAGTATGTCGATGGAACAGGCTTATGAGCGCACCGAAGGGGATGAAGTTTCCGATCCCGAGAGTGTTGACGATCCCTCCGCCCGATGATGCGACATTGGCGGAACGAATTACCTGGCGACACACCACACTCGACGGCGAGGACCGAAGATTTCGTAAACGTCGCTTCGAAGGGCTACACGAGTCGCTGAGCGTTCCGCTCGCCAAGGCGTACAGCCGGCGTTATGAGTCGGAAGGGACTTTCTCCGCCAATACTTACTTGCGCGAAACCCTCGATCGGGCTACGCCCGTTCGCGGTGTACCGCTCGGGGCAGATGACGAACAAATGAAAGCTAAGGCGGCAATGTTCTCACAGAGCTGCGATCTCATTGCGCGCAGCAGACGTGACCCCTGCGATTACGCGGCGTCGACCGGGATCGAGCTTCCGGTTAACTCGCTACCCCACCACTCGAGAATCAAACGACTTTGCTGCCCAAGATGGTGGTTTAAGCGAATCAGGAAGATGACGCGCCGCGCCCGCGAACAACTGGCACGCGAACTTGGCCGGGTGGGCGTTCATCGAGAAGCTTACGCAACCAACGCGACGGTGTTTGACTATCAATCGATGCAACGACGCAATGAAGCGCTGTTGAGCAACATGGAAGCCGTAAACACGACGACCGGAGAGGTGCTAAACCTCGGTGATCTCAACGAGCACAGTCTCGCGAATCCGAGGAACAGATTTTACGAAATGATCGTCCGTGTTCGAGGGTTTCAAGAAATCGCCGAGTCTTCCGGGCACGAGGTTTACTTCGTAACGCTAACGTGTCCATCACGATTTCACCCTCTGACGAAACGTGCCCAGCCAAACCCGAGATACAGAGACGCAACCGCACGCGAAGCGAATGACCACCTGTGTAGAGTATTCGCTCGGCTGCGAGCGTACTGCCATCGACACGAGATCCACTTCTATGGGATCCGTGTTGTTGAACCGCACCAGACCGGAACGCCGCATTGGCATTTCCTACTCTTCGCGAAGCCCGATGAGGCTGAACGCTTAACCGCAGCGTTTCAACACTACGCGCTGGAACTTGATGGGGATGAGCCGGGTGCAAGTACGCACAGACTCAAAATCGAACGGATCGATCCATCGAAAGGCGACGCAACAGGTTACATTGCGAAGTATCTCGCCAAGAACATCGACGATTCGATTCTGAATGATTTAGGAAATTCGGTTCGAATTCGAGCTTGGTCATCACTTAACGGTATCCGGCAATTCCAATTTTTTGGGGGACCACCCGTTGGGTTATGGCGAGAACTCCGACACGTCGGTCCCCAGGCCGTACCTCGTGCACTTTACGAGATCGCTTTCGCCGCTGACTCCTCGAACTGGGCATCGTTCGTTTCTTTGCTGGGTGGACCGTTTATTGGACCTAAACAGTGTCCGGTCACCCCGCTCTATAGGACCGGAAAGCCCAATCGATATGGCGACCCCGCGAGCCCGAAAATTTCCGGTCTCAAATACAACGGGGTCGAAATTGAGACCCGTCCCGATGTTTGGGAAATTCGACTCTGTGCGGGCACGGCCCCCACAGCGACCATAGGGTTTTATTAGGCAACCCTATAGGGCAACTCTATAGGGCCCGATCGGGATGTCCCCTAAAGCGCCCCCTACGGGGCCCCCTAGGGGTACGTCAGGATTAGCCTGCGGGGCAACCAGCACCCGATGGGGCGTCCCCAATGGGGCACCGTCCGGGTAAACGGCGAAATTACTCGAGATTTCGAAAATCGCGACTGCATTCATCGAGCTTCCCCTTGGAGTACTGGCAATAACTGTACGTTCGGCGCAGACATGCAGGCTAGTAGGTTAAGTTGAGAGGGTCAGTCGACTGTCGCGATATGGCGCCTCGACCCCTTTTCGCGCTCAAGTTTCCCTTCCCGAATTAGCAGACCTAGGAGGCTGTAAGAAAGGTAATCTTTGGAACCTCCACCGTAATCACTTCTTAGCCCGAGGTTGCTCGCAATATCCGCGTTTGTGACCCCTTGCGGGTTCGCTTTCGCGAACTCCAGTACAGTGCTCTTCAATAGCTCAAGTCCTAAATGAGCTTTCTCCTTGGCGCCATGCGGTATAACGCACCGATTCCGAGCTTTCTTTACCATACCGCTCGGAACAACCCGATTAGAAAGGATGCCTCCGGTTTCTTTCGTTCCAAACGCGGCGATAAGTTCAGCCTCCAGCCTTAAAGATTGAATTTCGCTAACAGAGTCGATGAGGATACTAACGATTACCTCCAAACCAGATTCGTGTATCTCCCGAATTATCTTGCTTTTCTCAGAACCGTCCGGCTTCACAAGATGGTCATACGCCCTGGTCCCCGTACCCTTACCTATATAGAAAGGTAAGGCTGGATTAGATCGAGGATCTTTCAGCGCATAAACGTAATATGACGTCTCAATATGCTCGCCGCTTACCATCTCTCAAGCGTCCGTAAGCTAGAAGCGACGTGCCTAACTCTGCAGAATAATCCCATCAATCTCGCGCCTACAAATATCGGGAATATCCATCTGATCTAAAGGTCTCCGTCGTAACCACCTCTGCGTTTGCTGGCGATCCATAGATTTGTTAGCGGCTTTGTCCGCCAAGACCTCCGCTGTTGTCCTGGATAAACCTAATCCGATCAAATTAACCATCGTATTGGAGGATGCTCCGAGCTCCAGATACAAGGGGATTGAAGGAACCTGTGTTGCTAAATCATTCAGTCCCTTTTCTTCCAAAACTTGAAGTAACAGATCGATATAACAACTCGTATATTTTACGTATCGGAACCGAAGATCATTTTCGATAGTGCGGAGTACTTCTCTAACCACGGTCCCGATCTTTGGCTCTCTGCTCGTATTCGAACGTCGGTGATTGAGAGCAGAATCGATAATCCGGGGGAGCGGGTAGCCGCGCATCCAATCGACCGCTTGGCGCGCAAAGAATGTGTGTGCTTTGTCCTGCTTAGGCCGACATTCAAAGTGATTATGGATTCGCTTGAATAAGCGTAAATAACTTTCATATACGCCTTCGGAAAGGGGATGCTTCGGAATAAGCTCCGCTGGCTCCTTCTCATCTATCCGTTTCGAAAGATAACTGTACATCTCTTCTACTCGGAAAACAGAGATATTGATATGTCGTTCAGATATATGGACGGGTACCTCCAAACCCTCGTTTATGGATGCGAACTCGCGCGCTAATTCGTCTTCGATGCCATGGGGGAGCTCCACGGGGCTTTTGCTCAAAGTAGAACCAAGCCTCCCTCGTCTAAAGTCGTTAAACAGCTTAACGAAAACGTTTTCTAAAACTTCCTCCTGGCCGGAACCAACGTCGTGGTCGCGGATAAAACCAAGGAACTCCGGGTATCGCTCTTTTATCGCTTGGAAAATAGTTGGCGTAATTTCGACCTCACGATCATCCTCAAGAGGTTTCGAATCCCATTTGTCGTAATCAATGAGGAATACGTTTCCTTCGAATTCCTTACCCAACCGGCCAGCTCTCCCTGCTAAGTTCCAGAATTCGACGGGTGACAGTGGCTCATCTCCACCTTTAGTCGGATTCAGCATGAACATGTTCTTAGCTGGCAGGTTTACACCGTGCAGTAACGTCGTAGTGCATACGATGTGGGTCAATACATTTTCTGAAAATGCCTCCTCTAAGCCTTTCCGAAGTAGTGTGGGGAGGTTCCCAAAGTGAAAAGCGGTGCCCGCACGTATGCACGAGGCGAGCACATACTGTGGGTGCAGATGGTCTTCCACGAACTTCGCGAGATTTTCGCGATATTCTTTTTCAGAGTTCTCGCTCTCGGAGAACTCGTCGTTCAGATCTGCAATCTTTGCGGCGACATCTTCGCACCCGGCCTGACCATCGAAATAAACGATGCTTTGCGATTTCTGGCCGAACCACCAGCTAAGAACTGCTAGTTTTTGCTTGTTGTCTCCAAATAGTTCTACAGGGACAGAGCGTTCTCCGATCCCTTGAAATTCTCCGTTGATTTTTGCGGTAATTTGAACTTGATTTCTATTCAAATCCGTAGAATTCAATCCGATAAGATTCTGCGCGACACTTGTATCGGAAGTAGTGATCTCTTCGTAATCTGTAATCCCGAAACACCCAGAGAACACGTCTAGGTTCTTTACAGCTGGCGTGCCAAATAAAAATTGAGCCGAACCTTGGCCAGCTCGAACCCGTTCCAATACGGTGTGTAAAACGACGCCCCGACTGCCTTCGGACAACAATTGCGCTTCATCGACTACGAGTAAGTCGATCGGGATTCCAGGATCGTGCTCAAGCAATAATTGAAGACGTTCTTGGGTAAGTACGTAAATCCCATTGGACATTCCAAGATCTTCACGTGCAAGCGGAACCACGCTAACACCACACTCAGATACATCAATTTCTCTTAGTACCGATGTTATCGCTGCGGCTACTTGTGAAATCAACGCTCGCGTAGGGACGATATACACGGCGATGAAGTCTCCGTTTTCGGCCACCTTGCTAACGAGAAATCTTTGAAGCACGTATGACTTACCCGATGAAGTAGGCGCCGTTATTGCTGTCGCATTCCCTTTTTCAAGGGACCGCCAAAGCCGAATTTGGAAATCGGTGAACGTTTCAAACACGCCGGATGCGAGCTTCACAGTATTCGATTCGCGATGAGATTCCGTTTCTAGCCAAAGTTTTCCCAGCAACCCCTCCGTGCTACCAACCCGATCATTTAAGAACCGCTCTGCGGGAAAATTTCCTATCCGCGTCAAGATCAAACTCGCAGCTTCAGCGATCTGAGTTCCGAACTCCTGCGACGCCAAAGAATCGATTGCTATCGAGCAAATTTTATAGGCGGCGCTTCTATGTTGTTCATCGTTACTCGCCGCAAGAATAGAAGCAGCGTTAAGAAGCCTGCTCATTTGTTCAAACTGAAGGTCGAAGGAAAAAAGCGATTCGACTTGCAATGCTCGGTGCAAATGCCCCTCTGACGCTCGCTCCAGTTCCGAATGGAACTCTCGATGCGACCACACTTGGGCAGCTAAATCTTGGATACTCACGTCAACCTCTGATTGAATTCGTTTCGAAAATCATCGATCGATTTAAACGGAAATAGAAAAAACCAAAGATTTAAATCTTCCAAAATCGGGTGGCCCGAAACTTTGTTCTCAATTAGCGTTTTCGCAGTAGCGACTCGCCGCTCGTATCTGTCCTTAAATTCATCTTCGATCTTGGACTTATCCCCGGTAGCGATCGTTTCGTAGATACCAAAATCGAAACAAAGAAGGCATGCGTGCGCTTCGATCTTTTCCGTAGTTCTATTCGAGTATGGATCCAAGTAGTCGAAAAACTTCTTACGGATAGCCAGATCATTTGTCGCTAGAGAGAAGTGGTCGTGGACAATTTGAAGCTCTCGCTCTCTCGGTACTCCTGTGCCCGCGACGCTATGAAAGTTGGTTATTGAATCCAAGGCATCGTTTAGTGCACTCGAAAACCCTTTATGGGCTTTTGCTTCCCCCCACAGCAAAATCAAGGTTTCCCCATCGTCGTCAAGCTTTGCGTGGATGCCATCAACACCATGAAAATGCATCATTCCACTGGTTTTCAGCCCCATCTTGGAAACCACTTGCGGGGCCGCTATGACAAGCTCGAGAAGAGCAAACAGTAATAATTCTGAGGGCTCCCCGGAGATGGACTCTTGCTCTCGCGCTCTTACGAATAAGCGCCGCGCTTTGTCGGCAAGGTCTTGGAACACAGATAGGTCGTTATTCAACAAATATTTGGCTTCGGCGTCCTGAATCTCCGCGTATGGCAGACAGTAGTAGATTATGTACTGATAAAGGAACGCGACGAGATCGCGCTGTGCAGGGAGTCGATCCGAGAACTTCAAGTAGAAGAATCTCCCTTGCAGCCGATCTCCTGAAATCTCCCAATCAAATTTCAGTTCACGTACGAGTGCGTGTAGACGAGACTGCGCTTCACTTGGCAACGTGATTAGTTCATTGAAGCCACCAAACGTGCTGCTCATGTGACAGTCGAGAGCGTGGCGGCGGGGCCCTGCTTACTTATATTGCAATAGCAATACCTTGCGTAAGAGGGTAAGCGAACTGCCGAGTTGTTCGTGTCCATTCCGAAATCCATTCCCTAGTCCCATGGGATACGAAAGCGTCGAACGTCTGCCTAACTATAAAGCAAAGTCTCGATAACAAGAATCCTAAAACGTTGGTGGAAATATCTACTTTTTTGCAATGACATAGTGCTGATCCTCGAGCTCAAACTCGAATCGAACCAATGACGGTTTGTAAAGGCCGCAGCTAATTAGCTCTGCATCTTCTATGTCGAATATAGCCACATTTTGGCCTTTTTTATCCAGAAGGCTCTTATAGACGATGCCATCGAAACCTTCTTTTCGAAAAACCTCTGCGAGGATCTGAGTGGGCACATAGTCGCTGTTGGAATCGCTAGGTGAAATAGGGCTTGAATAGGCGTGATCGATATCTCCCCATACGCATTTCTCAATCTCAGCTTTGGACGGCTCCTCAAAATAGAATTTGGTTTGCGTCGCCCCATGGAACGCTGAGCAGTTGATCAGCGTTAGATCACGAACGATTTTGAACCTCGCAGCAGAAATTAAACTATCTAGCCAGGGTCTAACCTCAGACATAGCTGTTTTTGAGTCGCTTGCACAATATAGGACCGGTATGCCTATTGCGTTAGCCCTCCCTTCTCTCGCGAACTCGGGAGTTGGTTTCATCTCCTTCGGCCCAAGAGCGGCTGGAATTTCGAAATCCGGGTGCCCCATATCCGCTGATCGCCAAGAGTGACCAACCCTTGCTCTCCAAAAAATCGTACCGAGCGGCATAGTCATTTTTCGCTTGGAGCAAGAACCACGAACCCCATGTAAGAAAGATTCCGTTTCCTCATCAAAAATGAAGCGATCGGAATTTCTAACTTTTCGCTCGAAGGATTTGTAACTTCTCCAGCTCGCGAAAGACGATTCTTGACTCATTTCAACTCCAAATCGGGGAAACTGGTCAGAAACTCCAATATATTTGGGAAAACTTGAAACCTTAGGTATGAATTCAAAACTATCGTGAGGTCGACAGTTCGGTAGCACGGGAGTAGCACCGCTGACTACAACTTTCAGACACATCTCCATAACTTATTGAAAAATGGTGCCGGCTGCGGGACTCGAACTCGCGACCTGATGCTTACAAGGCAACTGCTCTACCAACTGAGCTAAGCCGGCGCTGGTTTGATTGTAATGTGCCCACCATCCCTGGCGGCGTTCTTGAAGCTTCGTTCACCCCCGGGCCGCTCCTTGTCTACGCCCTCGTCGGGAAAGCGCGGCATTACTTGGCGCTTCCGACTGCTGACTCTCTCAGTTGAGCTAAGCCGGCGTTGACCTGGAAGCGGATTCTAAAGAGTCGCCTTTTCTGCGGCAATTTCCTCGCAATTGATCGGCGCGTATTCGGCGCCCAATTCGTCAGCCGCCTGTTCAAACCCCGCCAGCATCTGTGCCCTGATCCAGTATTGCTGGATATCGTCTTGGCGGGGAACCACAACCGGCGAGTAACCATGTTCATTAAGCTCAGCAAGCCTGCGGGCCACTGAATCTTGCGAACGAAATAAGCCCAGTGAGATTGCATTACTTAAACCGCCACGGCGGATCCGCAAGTAATCGGATACGCCTTGAGCCGCTAATGCATCAACTTGTGCTTGTGCTTCCGCGTCCGACTCGGGCTCCAGGAATACCCAGTAGAGGGTCCGCGATTCCACAACCTCCGACTGAGTCCCGAGCCACGCCGTTTGTCCGCGCAGGGACGCCAGTAGGTCTTCCAAATCAGGATCACTGGTGACCGGCCCGAATTCGTAACAAGTTTGCGATGCCTCAGATTCGTCATTGATTTCAATAAACGTCCGCTCGCCTTCGCTCTGTGCTTGTCCAGCATCGCTATCTTTATCGGTCCGCCGCGTGGGCGGCGTATCAAGCTCGCCAAGCAGTTTGATCCTTGGGGCATCGTCATAATGATTCACCGGGTTAGCTTGATGATCGACCACACGTTTCGACACCCAGCGATCGTAGTGAATACCGAAATACACCGCGTTCACTAGCACCATCAGAACGACCCCGTATTTAAGCACGCGCCGATTCCTCGGCAACGGCCGCCAAGCCTTGCAAGACGAGATCTGGCACATAGCAATAGGCGGGGCCCGACCAGTCGCAGCGTGCGCCACCGCCGCCGGTGATCAACCAATCGAAATAGAGGCCCGGGTAAGACTGCGTCACCCGATGGTGTAGGCGATCGAGCAAGCCACCGATCATTTCCGAGATCCCAAGCCCAATCGCTTGGCGCGTTTCAAGCGCGAGGCCTTGCCTCTGAATACCAGCGGCCATGGGTAAGTCTGCTGTGCCCTGCGCCAATGCTCGCGCAATCAAACCCTCTCCTGGCGCGATAAGCCCACCAACGTGCACGCCATCGCCCAAAACAACATCAAGCGTAATTGCAGTGCCGATATCGACGACACAGACGTTGCTATCCGTGAGTCGAAAACCCGCAATCGCGGCGAGCCACCGGTCAACACCTAGTTTTTCCGGATCTTTGTAGAGCGTCTTGAGACCAAGGGCGTCTGCACTCGGAGTCACGAAGTTGATTGGGAGGCCAAGCTCTGCTTTAGTCCACTGCGCCAGCGCATCAGTCAGCGCGGTCGCCCCAACCCTCGCTGCGAAAACACCCTCTGGTGCTTCACCATCCATCCACAACTTGCCGAGGCCATCGAAATCGGTGTCAGTAAGCGTCAAAGCCTGGTCGATCAGCTTTGCGCCGTCAGCTAGAGCGCATTTGATCGTCGAATTACCGATGTCGAAGAGCAACTTCAACGTTGTTGGTCCGCGCGCAAGGTGCCTGACAAATAACTCCGGCAGCGGCCTTCCTGATCCTCGATCTGCAGCGCACCCGATGAATCGACACCGCGTGCGATGCCACGAATATCTTGTTCGGGTAAGGCGAGCACCACGGCGCGGTTTGCATAGGCATCACGTTTTGACCACCGCTCGGCGAATACCTCAAAACCATCGCGTTCAAAAATCTTTAATGCCGGACATAGCCCAGCGAGTACGCACGCCGCCACCTGCGCGCGATCAAGGACAACCGTAGGAGCCAACTCACTGAGATCGATCGCGCGTTGATCGATCTCGCCGCTAACCGTCTTGATGTTGCGAACGTTAATGCCAAAACCGATCACCGCCACCGTAGCACCGCCGACTTGGGAACGCATTTCGATCAGAATGCCACCCAATTTCGCGCCACGCGCGATAAGGTCGTTCGGCCACTTAAGATTCACTTGTATAGCGGCCAGCGATTCAAGTGCCTCGGCAATCACCAATCCCACCACCAAACTTAGTGCCGAAAAAGTCGCCGGTATCGACTCGAAATGCCAACCCAGCGAACAGTAAAGCCCGCTGCCCGGTGGCGATACCCAACGATCGCCGCGCCGGCCGCGGCCCGCGCTTTGGTAATCGGCAAGGAAAGCTGTTTGATGGATCGATTGTCGTTCGGACAATCGCAGCAGTTCCGTATTGGTTGACGTGCAAACCGGTTCGACGTGAATTTTGGGCGGTAGCTCCGGAATGCGGGCCGTCGCGATCGCCGCCATGATGCCCTCGGCGGAAAGCGCCTGATAACCGCCGGCTACCCGATAGCCGCGGGTGCGATCGGCATCGATCTCAACGCCAATCGATCGCAATGTGCGAATCAAATTCCAAATGGCCGCGCGACTCACGCCGAATTCGTCCGCGAGTTGGCGGCCCGGACAGAACGTTCCATCGCCGAGTCGGCTAAGCAGTTCAAGTGCCCGGCGCATGTGGCGCCGCCTATCGGAAAGCCCGCTGCAGCGTGCTTTCCTCAGGTCTTGAAGATGGTTGGCGCCTCGGAGTCTTCGTCATCATCCCCGTCGGGCTTAGCGCTCGAAGGCGCGATAGTCGGATCTTCATCGCTCGCAAACTCTGCCGGAATTTGGTCGCCGTATGCATTTTCACCAGTGATGTCGAATACGTCATCCAGGGCTGGAATTTGACTATCAGTTCGGGGCAGTTCTGTTTCTTCCGACGGAAATATCGTTTCCGCGCCCATCGGCAATTCCGTTGCATCCGCCTCGCCAGCACCGGGGTCGCTGTCGCCAAAAGACATGAAATCGTCTAGATCTTCTGGCCCATTCGTTGGTTCGCCAATTTCGTCATAAACATCACCACTCGGCATTAAAGTTTCGGCCTCTTCGAAATCCTCATCTGAGATTGGTTCGTTCGTCGCTTCACCGATTTCTGCGTCGTCGTCGAAAAAACCGTCGCCGTCATCGTCATCCTCGTCGTCGTCCGGGAGGTCGCTCGTATCAAACTCATCGTCCTCATTGGTGCCGCCCGAGGATTTTTCCGAGAACAAAGTGGGTGATTCGTGAGGATCGTCTTCATCGTCATCATCAAACAGATCCTCCTCGTCCCCGGCGCTGATCGGCGCGTCCAAGTTTGCGGTGGCCATCGCGGCGACGGTTTCGTTCGGATCGGCAAAGACCGTATGCCCCGCGTCCTCCATCTCAGGCATCGCGAATTCGAATTCAGCTTTGTGAAAGCGCACCACGTCGCCATGTTTAAGCTGACGCTCGCCCTCGATGCGCTCGCCGTTCAGAAAGGTGCCGTTGACGCTTTCCAGATCGGAAATCCAAAACGAAAAATCTCGATACTTGATCATCGCGTGCCGGCGACCGACGGTATTCTGAGGCACCACGAAATAATCAATAGTCTGCGCATCCGCACCTTTAACCCTGCCCACAACAATCGGTTTGGGACCAAGTTTGAAACGGTCCTGCGCGCTGAGATCGCCGAGCCCCGAAAGGTAGGCCTCCGGCACGTCAACCGCAACTTCAGCCGCCACTGCTCCGCCTTTGCGACGACCAAGCAGCACGACGAGCAAAATCAGGCCCGCGAGGATCACCAACCCAGCGACCAGCGCGGCAATGAGCGTATTGTCAGATTCCTGGCTTTCCCCAGGCGGCGGTACCACGATCACCTGCCCGGCACCGGCCTGCGTCGTTTCACGACATAATCGCTCAGGGGTCATTCCAAGCTCAGCGGCGCTTTCTTCAATCGCCAGACGCTCATCGGCTAACAAGAGATCCAGGCAATTACTCGCAGGCGCCGGCGTTGGTGCTGCGGCCGCCGGCGGCGCAACTTCAATTGGCGGTGGTGGTTCGGCAAGCTTCGCGCGGAAATCCGCGAACGCTTGCTCGAGGTCTTCGGGCTTGGGCGCACGTCGATATTCGGCGCCCGTTTGATTAGCGAGTGATTGAATGAGGAAGAAATCCGCGTTTTCGGTGAACGCGATCCCGAAAATAGCGATCTCGTTCTCCGCGGCATCGCTTGCAAGATCTTCGCGCAACCATTTGGCGCGTTCGGTGTCCGCATCAGCGTTGCCAGTGTCAACAATGCCGTCGGTCATGAATATCACGACCTTTTTGATGCCTTCGCGAGCGGCGCCTTTGAGTTCATAAATCGCGCGTTCGATGGCAGCGGGGCTGTTGGTTAACTGCCCCCGGTAGTCGATGCTGTCGAGACTACCCAGCACGTTCGCCTTGGAGGATTCATCAAGCTCGGTGAGCGGAACGGTGAGACGAACTTGCTCGTCAAACAAAATAATGCCTAGGCGATTGCCCGGCTCAAGCCCCGCGACAAATTCGCTGACCGCCTGTTTGGCCAAAAACTCCGGATCGTTTTTCTTCATGCTGCCGGAGTTGTCGATCACCAAGATCACATCAGCGGGCGCGACCTCGGCGCCGACGACGGCTGCACTAGCGAGCAAAGCGGTAATCAACGATAAAACGATACGAGCAATCACGGTCGGTCTGTTCATCATTAGCTATCCATACCGGCGCCGGTCGCGACGCCGTTCTCAGGGTAGCGACACCATTCGCTCCACGACCCTGCGTATAAAAATGGCTCTGCTAAACCAGCATGCACTTGAGCGAGAACATTGTGGCACGCCGAGACCCCAGAACCACAGTAGTGCACGGAGTCCGCGTGGGGGAGCATACCAAGACTAGCGCTAAATTTGGCTTTCAACAGATGAGGCTCAAGAAACTTGCCACTGTCGGCCAAATTTGTCTTCCAGAAATGATTACCCGCGCCGGGGATGTGCCCGGCGACGGGATCGAGGGGTTCTTGCACGCCCTCGAATCGCGGCGCTTCCCGGGCATCAACCAACGCCGCGCCGCTGACGTTTTTCATCAGCGCCAATTTTGCAATGGCCGGCCCGCCAGCCATGCCGCCATCGGAAGGGAATTGTTCGCCGCAATCGATGGGTGCGCCGGCGGCAACCCAAGTTTGCCAGCCGCCACTGAGCACCGCCACGCTCGGGAAGCCGACCCATCGCAACATCCACCATAAACGTGCGGCAAACATTCCGCCGCTGTCGTCATAGCAGACCACTTGGTCGCCATCGCTGATGCCTAAGCGCCGCGCGAGAGCGATAATGGCTTGCTTATCAGGCAAGGGGTGGCGGCCCGAGTCAGGGCGCGAATGGTCGCTCAAATCGACATCGAGGTCGGCAAAAACCGCGCCCGCGATATGCGCCTCTAAGTAGTTAGTCCGCCCGGCGCTGGCGTCATTGAGGTCGAAGCGACATTCCACAACGCGACACCACGGAAAGGTGATCCGCGCTCGTAGCTCGTCACAATCGATAAGGGTTGAAAAACGACGTGTCATGCGCTCCCCCGGGGGATAATAGTTTAGTGCAAACGGTTTTCGACAAATGTGCGCAGCGACACGCTTTGAGCGCCCCGAATGACCAGTTTAAACCGTCTGCCCGGCGCCCGTTGAGCGCCTTACTGCGCCACATGATTGGGTTCGGCGCACTCATGCTTTTAAGCGGTTGCGCGTCGCTCGGCTATGTGAGCGATAACGCGCTCGGCCAGTGGCAAGTCCTGAGCGCGCGCCAGGCGATCAGTTCCGTGCTGGAAGACCCACTGACGCCCGAGCACCTGCGCGAGCGACTCATTTTGGTGCAGCACGCACTCGACTTCGCAGAGCGCGAACTTGGCCTTCCGGCCGACGGCAGTTATCAACAGTACGCCGATATCAAACGCCCTTACGTGCTGTGGAATATTTTCGCCACGCCCGAGTTGTCGCTCACCCCAAAACCCTTCTGTTTCGCCTTCTTTGGCTGCCTTGGCTATCGCGGTTTCTTCGACAAACCGAAGGCTGAACGTTTCGCCGCTGGACTGCGCGCTGACGGCCTGGATGTTTTCGTCGGCGGCGTTGCCGCCTATTCAACGCGTGGATGGTTCAACGATCCGGTCCTCAACACAATGATGGGGTGGAGCGACGCGGAGCTGATCAAAACGCTCTATCACGAACTCGCGCATCAGCGCCTCTATCTGAAAGATGAAACCACCTTTAATGAAAGTTTCGCGATGGCCGTTGCCGAACAGGGACTGCGGGCGTTCGCCCAGGAATTTGATCGCGAACTGCTCGATGCGCGGGAAGAACATATCGATCAGCAGTTCATCAGCCTCATACTGCGCTATCAGGAAATCCTCCGCTCGCTCTACGAAAGTAAGGCCTCGGAGGCTGACAAACGCAGCGAGAAACAAGCGATTTTCATCGCACTCAAATCTGATTACGACACATTAAAAGACGCTTGGAATGGTTATTCGGGCTATGACAAGTGGATGTCGAACGACCTCAACAACGCGAAAATCGCGAGTGTCTCGACCTATCACACGCTGATTCCATTTTTCGAAGCTATACTCAATTCGAGCGCGCGGAATTTCCCGCTGTTCCTCGCGACCGTAGACAAAATCATTGCCGCCGATCGGGAGCCAAGAGACAGGTGTATCAATGAGTTTCTTGCAAACGTGCCATTGGCTAACGGTAGCTGCCGGGTGTGGTTACCGGCCGCTCATCATTAGCCTACTGTGCTGGGCCAGCATACTTTCAACCCAGCCCGCACTCGCAGAGGATTATCAGGGCCGATTGCTAATCGCGACGACGACCATGACCGATCCGCGTTTTACAAGAACGGTGCTGCTGATCATCGATCATTCCGACACGGGCACCCGTGCATTGGTGCTCAACCGCCCCGCGCGTCTTCGTATCGGAACCGCTTTGCCAGAGATCAAAGACACCATCTGGGCGGAGGACTTAATTCATATCGGCGGGCCGGTTAACCCCATGGCGATCCATGTCCTCGCCCGGCCCACTCCCGAGACCGATGATCAGCAAATCATTGACGGGGTCGTCGTCATCCCTGATTTCACCTCCCTCAATACGAGGATACAGAACCCCAATGACGGCGACGTCCGCTTTTTTGCTGGTTATGCTGGCTGGGCCGATGGGCAGTTGCGCGCCGAGCTTGGATCAGGGGCCTGGATATTGGCACCCGCCACGCCGGGGGACGTGTTTGCACAGGATCCAGGGCAATGGGAGCGTCTGGTGGAACAGAATTCGGGGCAATGGGTAGGGACCTCACACGGCGTTAATGTGAATGCCGTCACGCTTCTTAACGACCGCACCAATTCAGGGGTATTCTGTCCGTATAATGAATCTGGCTAATTCTGGTCTGGCCGATTTCAATAACAATACCTCGGCCGTGAGCAAGGACCAATGGTTGCTTTACGCTACGATATAAAAAATGCTTGATAAGCTGTTTGCCAAGGCGCTGACTCTCCAGATCGCAGACGAGCCCATCTCGTTCGCGACGCTAGCGGAATTCGAGTTTGCTTTGTCCGGGCGCACCAACGTGCCGGCGACCAAAATCGCCGACCTGATGCTGCTGAATGCCGACGACCTCAAACGCGAAGCAAAGAACATCAAGCGCGTTGAAAAGCGCTTCGTTGAGATTCTTTCTAATTCCATCGAAAACCCCGGAGCTATTCGCAAGCTTGTCGGCGAAGTCGATGTGCAAGTGTTCTCCAACGATCATGATTGGCGGGAGATTTTCAAAGCGCTTAACCGTGAGGGCGATGAGTACGACGAACTGCGACGCGTAGCGGTCGTCAAATACATGCAATATCTGCGCTCGCGACAAGATGTGATTAAGCAAACTTACAAGCTTAAGCACAAGGCGGAGCCGATGATCGCCGAGCCGTCGCCCGATCAAACAGTCATGAACCCGATGGAGGAAACCAAAGATTTCCTCAAAGAAACAAACATCTTCGACGCGATGTCACTTGACCCGAATGCGGAGAACGTCGATGAATTCACTCGCATTCCCAAGGGCGAGGCGGTGAAAGTTACGCTTTCTGGCGACCAAACCATTGAAGTGAAGCTATCTAAGCACCCCTTCAAGCTCAATTTTGGCGCCATGGAATTTATCGATGAGAACGGCGCCGTTTATCGCTTGGGTGACGGCAAGAATATTATTGGCCGCGATTCGGTCTGTAACGTGTGCGTAGACAATTCGCTGCGCGATGTTTCACGGATGCACCTCATTATTGAACCCCTCGACAGCGGCGAAACCCGCTTCACGGATCTGTCTTCTCACGGCACCTTCATTCCGTCGTTCTTATTGCCAGAACAAGGTTTCGACGATTAGTGCTGACAACACTGTCAGTACGAAGGCAGTTCAATCGACGAGAAGATCTCGTCCCGCTCAACGGCAGATTTTGCGGCGCTCGCCGCATCGACTCGATCTCTATCTAAGATCGGCGCGAAATTCTCAATAAAGCGATACATGTATCCGCGGAGCGATGCCCCGCGCCGAAAGCCAATCTTTGTAACGCTGTAGTCAAACAGGTGGCTTGCGTCGAGCGCCACTAAATCGTCGTCCAACTGATCATTGACCGCGAGGGTCGCGACGATTCCCACGCCCAGGCCTAAGCGGACATAAGTCTTGATCACGTCCGCATCGACAGCCGTGAATACCACGCGCGGACTCAGTCCTGCATCGCGGAACGCATCGTCAAGTTGCGAGCGGCCGGTAAAGCCGAAGACGTAGGTCACAATCGGATGTTCGGCAAGGTCGGCCAACGATACTTTTGAGATTTGGGTGAGGGGGTGATCTTTGGGGACAACGATGCTGCGATTCCATCGATAGCACGGCAACATCACCAAATTGTCGAACAGCTCCAAGGCCTCTGTCGCGATCGCGAAATCGACCTGGCGATTCGCCGCAAGCTCCGCAATTTGCGTAGGGGTGCCTTGGTGCATGTGCAGGGCGACGTCAGGATACTCGCCGATAAAACGCGAGATCACGTCGGGCAACACGTACCGTGCCTGGGTGTGGGTTGTCGCGATCGACAAGCTGCCGCGCGCATCATCAGTATAGTCCGCCGCGATCCGCTTAATGTTGTCGACCTCGCCCAAAATCCGCCCGGCAATTTCGATCACTTCCTGCCCAGCGCGAGTGATCTCAACGAGGTGTTTGCCGTTGCGCTGGAAGACTTGCAGGCCGAGCTCTTCTTCGAGCAAACGGATCTGCTTGCTGACTCCGGGCTGCGAGGTGTAGAGGCTCTCCGCGGTCGCCGAGACATTAAGGCCGTGGCGAGCAACCTCCCAGATGTACCTCAGCTGCTGAAGTTTCATTCTCACACGTTACCAAACATATAAACGGAATGCATAAAAACAGTACCGGAAATAACCGTTGCGCATAAAATTCGCGATTACATGGAGAAATCATCGGCATTAATAGCAGAACCTTAAGTTAGACGGTCCGCCAGTGAAGAAATGGATATAAGGGGTGCTAGAGACACGGGGATGCACTCCCCGTGTCCCAGCTCAGGATGTGTTTAGTTAGCGATCAGCATTGAACGCGAAGGATCCCCGCGAGCTGATCTTTAATGAGAAGCTTCTGTTTCTTAAGGTTTTCTAGCTGAATCTGCTCGGTTGCATAATGGCCACTTAAATTATCGACCTCCTCGTTCAACGCTTCGTGCTTCTCATATAAGCGTCGGAATTCGTCATTCGTGGCTAACAATCGCTCGACTCTAGGTCGCTCAGCTTCGAACATAGGCCCCCCTGCGGTTTATTGTTCGTTCACTATTAAACCTAGTCCACGAATCGCGGTGTCTCAAGCCCGGACCAGCGGAGATTTTGTGTCCGTTTGCAAACCCGCCGTGGATGAATGAGTTCGGCGTGATCGATAAACAAATACTCAACGTCGCAGCCCTAAGGTGCTGAGATGAAAGCTAATATTATCCATACTGCTAAACGCATCCCCCGCTCTAAGCTCGCGGCACAGAATGTCTGAGGAAAACGAACGAATTTTATTCGTTACCGGCAAGCTCGCAGAGACGAGCCTTCGTAACGTTTTAGAAAGCATCGAAGACCGGCCCTTTTCTTATGAGATCGTAGTGGTGGGCGTGTCGGTAGCGGCATTGATCACCACCTCCATGCTGGCCAAGCGACTGCCCTCGCTTAGCGAATTTGACCGCGTGATTTTGCCAGGCCGCGTTCGTGGCGATATCGCTGCGCTCGCCGACGCTCGCCAAACACCCATGGAACGCGGGCCGGAGGAGGTAAAAGATTTATCCGCCTACCTCGGCGGCAAAGAACATACCTTCAACCTCGATTCCCACGATGTGCTGGTTTTCGCCGAGATCGTCGACGCGCCATTTCTCCCTATCGACGACGTCCTATCGCGAGCACGTTACTTCCTGAGCGAAGGCGCCAACGTTATTGATATCGGCTGTCTGCCGGACACGCCGTTTCCACATCTCGCTGAGACGATCACGGCGCTGCGCGAACAAGGCATCCCAGTGAGCGTAGATTCGTTGAGTGACACTGATCTTTTGTGCGGGATCAAGGCGGGCGCGAATTACGTTTTTAGTCTATCGAGCAAAAGTTTATCGCTGGCCGAAGAAGGCGATTTCACGCCGATCTTAATCGGCGATACTCCCAACGATCTTGATTCATTGTGCAAAACGGTCGAGGAATTTGCCAAATTTGATCGTCCTTTCTTCGCAGACCCTATCCTCGACCCGCTGCATCTTGGCTTCACGGCATCTGTAACGCGCTACCACACTTTTCGCCAACGCTACCCCAAGGTCGAGATGCTGATGGGGATCGGCAACCTATCGGAATTAACCCACGCTGATTCGATGGGTATCAATACCCTGCTTGTTGGCATCGCATCGGAGCTGCGGATCCGGGCGTTGCTCACCACGCAAGTGAGCAAACACTGCGTTAGCGCCATCCGCGAAATCGACCGGGCGCGGCGCATTATGCACGCAGCGCGCGAGCACGGTACCCCACCGCAGAATATCGACGATTCACTCCTGGCCATTCATGAGAGAAAGCCATTTCCCTACCAAAGCGCGGAAATAGAAGAACTGGCGCGCGCGGTTAAAGATCCGAACTATCGGATTCAAGTCAGCGATGAGGGAATACACATTTACAACCGCGACGGACACCATCGAGCCACCGACCCTTACGATTTGTTTCCCGAACTCGCGGTCGAGGGCGATCATGGCCATGCGTTCTATCTTGGCCTGGAACTCGCAAAAGCCGAGATCGCCTGGTCACTGGGTAAACGCTATAACCAAGATGAAGCCTTGCGTTGGGGGGCCGCCTTGGAAGCGCCTGAGGAAGACAAACAGAACTTTGCGCCGGAGCGCTCGACATTGAAAGCCCGGCGCAACAAAAAAAAGAAGAGCTAAATGCTAAGCGGCAAGCGCGGCAACCAGCGCTTGATGCGTTGCTTCGGGCTGCTCGCTACTCAGCATATGACCACTGTTTGGGATCACGGTTTGCCTAGCGTTTTTCAGCGCCTCAATGGTGGCTTGGGCGTTGCGCGCCGGGGTCATTTTGTCGTCCGATCCGCTGATGATCGTGACTGGACACGAGACGTTTCGGGCGGCTTCGATCCCGCCCTCATAAGCCTGGCAGGCGCTCAAGTCTGTATGCAGTACACCGTCGGCGGCGCGCTCCAGTAGGCGCTTCGAAAATGTTGTCGCCCGCAAGCCTGCCACCGGGTTTGCGCCGATGTGGGCGCCGTGGCCGTTGCCCCATACGGTCATCATTTGCTCGGCGCTCGCGCGATCGTCGTCCGCCGCGTCTAAAAGGAGATCGCTAACCGCCATCGGAAAACCAAAGCCCAGCAACGCCAAGCGCGATATTCGTCCCCCGCCGCGCGCCGCCGCTTCGAGCGCGATTAAGGCGCCCATGCTGTGACCGGCCAGGCATAAGGTTTCAACCCCAATGTTTTGCGTAAAGGCAAGCAACCAATCCGCCGCCTGCGGAATGCTCGCCAGTGGCGTGCCTGTGGATCGTCCGTGACCCGGTAAGTCGATAGCCAAAACCGGCTGATCGATGTATCGAAAGTAACGCGTATGGAAGGCCCACACGCAATGATCCATCGCCGCGCCGTGCACCAACACGATGACCTCACTGTCGGTTTTATCGAATTCACCGGCGGCAAATATGTCGTTGCTCTCAAATTGAAAATTCATCGTCTTTCCCCTACTTTTGCGACCGGTGCAACGCGCGCGATAAATCGGCTATGAGATCGGCTGGATCCTCGAGTCCGACGGAGAGGCGCACCAAACTTTCAGAAATGCCGGCCGCTCGCAAGGCGTCGTCATCCATGCGTGCATGCGTCGTACTCGCGGGGTGGATCACCAACGATTTCGCGTCGCCAACATTGGCGAGATGCGAAAACAATTCCAAACCCTCGATGAGACGGCGCCCCGCCTCGCGGCCCCCGTTGATTTCGAAGCTCAATACAGCACCACTACCTCGCGGATAAAGTCGGCTGGCAAGATCATGGTCAGGATGGCTGGCGAGCCCCGGGTAGGCGACACTCGCGACCGCCTCATGGGCCTCCAAGAATTCCGCGATGGCCATCGCGTTACTTACATGCTTTTGCATGCGCAGCGGTAAGGTCTCTACTCCTTGCAGGATCCGCGAAGCGGTATCGGCGCTCATAGCCGCACCAAAATCCCGAAGCCCTTCGCGTCGCGCGCGGAGGATAAAAGCGGCCGGTCCGAATTCCTCGCTGAAATCTAAACCGTGGAAACCCTCATATGGTTCGCACAAGGTGGGAAACTTCGACGCCACCGACTCCCACTCGAAGCGCCCGGCATCGACGATGACCCCGCCCAGCGCAATCCCGTGGCCGCCGATAAATTTGGTCAGTGAATGAATCGCGATATCCGCGCCGTGCTGCAACGGTTGAATGAGATGCGGTGTTGTTAAGGTCGCGTCAACGGCCAACGGTAATCCGGCACCATGCGCGACTTCCGCAACGCCGGCAATATCCAAAACCTCGCAGCGCGGGTTCGCAATTGTCTCGGCGAATACCAAGCGCGTTTGATCGGTGATCGCACTGGCAAAAGCCGCCGGATCGCGGGGGTCGACGAAAGTCGTTTCTATGCCAAAACGCGGCAAGGTGTAGGCCAACAAATTATGGGTGCCGCCGTACAGCGAGCGGGCAGCCACGATATGCCCACCCGCCCCCATCAGGGTTGCTATCGCGATATGGATGGCCGCCATACCGCTCGCGGTTGCCACCGCCCCCACGCCGTCTTCAAGCGCCGCCATACGCTCTTCCAAAACGGCGACAGTGGGATTTGAAATTCGCGAGTACACGTGACCAGATCGCGCGATATCGAAACGCGATCCCGCCTCATCGTGATCGGAAAAAACGAAAGAGGTGGTCTGATAGATCGGGACCGCGCGAGCGCCGGTTGCCGGATCAGGTTGCTGGCCAGCGTGCAGTGACAGGGTATCTGGGCGAAGTGATTTGGGGGCGCTCATGCGCGTTACTCCTTAACCAACGCGGCGCATGTTAACAATTCGCGGCGCTAGACAACGGCTTGAGGGGCCCCAAAAACCTTGGCCCGCACGGTCGCACGATAGTCGCTCGGGGTGATGCCAAAGGCCCGTCTGAATAGTCGCGAGAAATGACCGGCGTCCACAAATCCAACTCTAACGGCGACTTCTTGTACATTCAGATCGGTGCTGCCGAGAAGATCCTTCGCCATATTGCATCGAAGCGTTTGCCAATATTCGGTCGCCCACCCAGCCTTGCTCCACTAGCACCACCAGCTCCTCATGGTGGAGGTGTGGCTCCAGCCCCACCTATGCCACCCGTGCCAGCTCCTC
>JBCCEV010000014.1:0-42401 GCA_039030125.1 Pseudomonadota bacterium
AAGGCCGCTTCGACTACCTGGTTATAGAGTCCACAGGAATTTCCGAACCCTTACCGGTCGCTGAAACCTTTACTTTTGCCGACGAAGATGGCGTGTCGTTATCCGACGTGGCGCGCTTGGACACGATGGTTACCGTGGTCGACGCAGTGAATTTTTTGAGCGATTACGAAGAGGCGAAATCTTTAGACGAAGCGGGCGAATCCCTTGGCGAAGAAGATGACCGTAGTGTCGCGGACTTGCTCGTCGATCAAGTGGAATTTGCCGACGTGATTCTGATTAGCAAAACCGATTTGGTTGGTGAAAGAGATCTAGAACGGTTGCAAGCGATCATCAAGACACTGAATACCGATGCTGAAATCGTGCTCGTTGCGCATGGGGAGGTCGAGCTTGATGAAGTGTTAAACACCGCTTCTTTCGACTTCGCGCGGGCCCAGCAGGCCCCAGGCTGGCTCAAGGAAATGCGTGGCGAACATGTGCCTGAAACCGAAGAATATGGTATCGCGAGCTTCTCTTATGTTGCTCGACGTCCTTTCGATCCCGAGAAGTTCTACAACTTTCTCCACAACACTGAGAAGTTCGGCAAGCTGATCCGATCTAAAGGATATTTTTGGTTGGCGTCGCGTCCTGAATTCGCCGGCCAGTGGAGCCAGGCAGGCGGCATCGCGAGATACGGTTTCGCTGGTATGTTCTGGAAAGCCGTGCCCAGGGAAAACTGGCCGGATGATGAAGAGTATCTCGCGTTTATCCGCAAACAGTGGGTTGAACCTTTTGGTGATATGCGCCAACAGTTGGTATTCATCGGCCAGGGTTTGGATGAGAAAGAAATGATGCAAGCGTTGGATGAGTGTCTTCTAAGCGAAGAAGAAATGCTGCGTGGCAAAACGTATTGGAAAACGCTACGCGATCCCTTCCCCGCATGGGAGCAAGACGCATGAGCAATGCCCATGCAGAACGGGTCCAAGAATTCACGCCAGACAATGATGAGGCTCTAAAGACACGACGCGTTTTGTGGGGAAATCGACCGACAATCCTTACCGAGATCTATCAGGAAGAAACTAATATTGTGATCTGGAAGCGAGAACTGTCCCGCGCGCTTAACGTTCGTATTGAGGAGTTTGTCGTTTCGAATCCGTCGTTCCAAACTGCTATGACCATCACTGCGCAAAGCGCACTTAGAAGCCTTCGTGAATATGTGGGCCGATCTGAACTGAGCGAAGATATCGCCGAGCTGGTGGGCATGTTCTGCCACTTATTGGGGCTTAAGCAAGCGGGGCTCCGCTTGGCTGTTCTTGATCGCGCCATGTGTCCCAAATTTCACGTGGACCATGTGCCGTGCCGGTTGTTGTCCACCTATTGCGGCGTAGCAACTGAGTGGTTGCCACATGCGGAGGTTGACCGCTCGAAATTGGGCCCAAAAAGTGAATGGAAAAGCGATCTTGACTCAGGGCTGTTTAAAAGCGCCGGTGACATCAGACACCTGGATTGTGGAGACGTAGCCCTACTAAAGGGTGAGCGCTGGGGTGGGAACGAGAAAGCTGGCCTTGTGCATCGTTCCCCAGAAGTCCCCGAAGGACAATCCCGGCTGGTATTGACGCTCGACGTGGCGTAGCGCGCGAGTCGGCGAGTTCGAGTGGCGTGCAGGGTTACTCGGAGCGATTCGCGACGCGCTCATCACTGCTTTGCTTGCGCATAAACAACACAACTTCGCCAACCTTAACGCCAAACTTTATGATCTTTGCACGATTGATTAGCGTCTGCTCGTCGATCTGCCATAGCCAGTCATCGAAGCGTACGCGATAGACTTTGCCCGAAACCGTTAGGTCCATCTCGTAGCTCCAACGCATGGCGTTGCCGTTGGTTTCTCCTTGCGCCTGCCCAGCTATGTCGTTCGCCTCGCCGACATAGTGGCCGTCAGCGTTGCGGGACAATTGCCAGACCCGCGTTTGCCGCTCGCCGTCGGAAAAGATGAACGACTCATCGAGGGTTATCACATTATTCGCAATGGAAGCGTCGATGTCGGCAACGAAATGGCGGGTTAACTTCCCCTGCCAGTTGTGAACTGTTCCCCACGCCTTAATTAGACCAGAGAAATAACGCGCCGGGTCGAAGGCCGGCGCCGCGAGCGCATTTTCCTCGATGGGCACATTGCCGCAGCCCGTCAAACTCGCCGCGAGGAATAGTGGCGCCGCCGATTTCGATTTAAAGTTGGTTCTCATGTTTAGCATCCAAAAAGCCGCACAGACACTACGAGGTGTGAATTCAGCTAGATCACAGCGTGTTCGCAGTGATCGGGCGAGATGTCGTCCACGTAAACAAAGCATGCTTAATCAAACTCTTAGCGCGATCATTCTTACAATCGCCGGGTCGCTTAGCTGTGCGGCTCAGGCGCTCGATTGTCCGGCCCCTGGGGCTTTGGCGGAATTCGTTGAGGCGGCTTACGGAAAAAGCGTCGAATTCGATGTTTTTCGTAACGGCAAAAAGGTGGGCAAACACGAAACCCGTTTCCGCGCGGCCGGCGAGAAGCTGGCGGTTTCCTCGAAAATGAATTTGGTTGTCAAAGTACTCTTTATCCCTGTCTATGCGTTTGAGTACGTCTCGGACGCTTTATGGTGTGAGGATGGTCTTTACTCCTTGGACGCGGTTACCGATAAAAACGGGAATCGCACGGTGACCAAGCTGGTTCGCGACGGTCATCAAACCGCGGTGTCCGGGCCCGGTGGCGATGCAACTAGCCCCCGACCCTTGTACCCAACCAATCATTGGAACAGTCGGGTATTAGACGAGAAGCAGGTGCTTAATACGATCACTGGGCGGATCAATGACGTCACTTTTTCGTCATGCGGGGTGCTGCCAGAATCGGTTCCACCCCGGTTGAAACGCGCAAAATGCCACGCCTACAGCGGCGATCTCGAAGCGCTCGTCTGGTTCGATGACCAACAGCGATGGGTCGGCCTCGCCTTTAAGGGCGACGACGGCTCCGATATTGTTTACGCCTGTTCGTCGTGCGAGCGTCAGTGACTTCACAGGGTTTGAATGTCTGGATCACAGGGGCAAGTCAGGGCCTGGGCGAAGCGCTCGCTCTAAATTACCTATCCAAGGGAGCGGAGGTCGCAATTACCGCGCGGCGCCAGGAGGCGCTGGAGATTGTTCGCGAAGAGAGCGTAGCCCCGGAGCGTTGTTGGGTGCGACCGGGTGATGTGACCAATCGCGAGGATGTCGAAGCGATAGTCAACGGCCTGGAGAGGAGCGGTGCGGCTCCGGACATCGCGATCCTTAACGCTGGGACGTACCAACACGGCGGCCTCGAGGAGATCAGTAGCGAGGCCGCGCGTGGGATTTTCGAACTCAATGTATTCAGCGTTATCACCGCCATTGAAATATTACGAGGTGTATGGCGTCGTCGCGGCGGTGGGCACCTGGTTGTTGTCGGATCTGTGGCGGGCGATGTGGGGCTTCCCTACGCGGCACTCTACAGCGCGACCAAAGCATCGGTGCGTCGAATTCTGGAGTCCTTACAACCCGAACTCGAGCGTGAGAACGTTAGAGTGACCTTGGTAAGTCCGGGCTTTGTACGCACCCCCTTAACTGAGAAAAACGATTTCCCCATGCCTTTCATCGTCAGCGCCGAAGATGCGGCGGAGGCCATCCACAGTGGGGTGAGCAAGCAACGATTCGAGGTGCGCTATCCGCGGCGCATGGGGTTTTTGATCCGGTTCATCGCCGCCTTACCGTACTGGCTGAAGTTCCGTGTAACCGCCAAAATGTTGCGATGAACGAGCATCTCAAGCGATTTATCGCGCTCATGGAAGCGCTGCCAAACGGCATTCCTGCCAGCTTTGACGAAGTCATCGGCAACAATATTCATTTCCTCGATCCCTTCAACGACCTGCGCGGGCGAGAGCACTATCGTGCCGTGATGGCGGACATGATCGAAAAAATCGATGATTTAAGAATCGAGATTGAAGCCGCCGCGATAACTAGCAGGCCCGAGGAGCGCCCGGCCCGCGCTTTAGTGAAATGGCGGCTCATGGGCCAATTAATCGAGTTAAAACATCAGCCGTGGGACGTGAGTGGCTGCGCGGAAATCGCTTTCGACCAGGAAGGCCGGGTTATCCAGCATTGGGACTACTGGGATGCCGCCGGGCAGCTCTACGAGCGCCTGCCGCTAGTAGGAATATTGTTGCGCGCCATCAAGCGCCGCATTGCGCTCTAATTTGATCAGTATCTCGAGCCTGGGTAACAACACGCTAACGATCAGTTTTAATGTGATCGGCAGCATTGCGTAGAAGGCCAGGAGCACCTTACTTTCCGATGCATCGAAACCGTCAGTGGCGTTAACCCCGAACATGGCTAACCCGATAAAACCGCTCGCGACCGCGACGGCGAAAGACAACTTCGTCGTCATTGACCAAATAGCGAACGCCGAGCTGGTCCGCGTGATTTTGTTTTTCAAGCGATCGATTTCCATGACGTCCGCCTGAATCGACGGGGGCAGCGCGAGATCGGCCCCGAGCATCGCGCCGCTGGCGATGCAGATCACAAAAAACATCGACAAATCGTCGGGTGACAGAAGCAAAACAGGCGCGAAGCTCAGAATTGCCAGACCTAATGCCAGGCGCCACGTTAGAATTTTTCCGAGAATTTTTGCGGCTACCAACCATACTGGCATGGCGAGTACGCCTGCCCCAAAATACGCCAGCAAGAGTTGATTGACCGCGACTTCGTTAGCGCCAAAGAAACTCGATGCGACTAGGGCAAACAGACAGGCGGGTAGCGCGTTGGCAATGCCATTAATAAGCCAACACGCGAGGCTTGCACGAAAACTGCGAAGTTTGAACAGCTCGCCGAAGGCCGCCACAACATTCTGTGGATGACCGGGCACTTCACACGCGCGCTCAGGGACCCAGCGCATGCTGATATACAGTGCCGGGATCCCGACGACGAGCGCAATTAGCGGCAGGCGCTCAAGGATGGATGTTTCAAGCGAAGTAAAAAACGGCAGGCTCAAGATCAAAAGCATTCCGGCGAGTCCGCTGGTTTCGCGGTAGATCGTCAGCCTTGAACGGTCGTGGGGATCATCGGCCAGTTCAGCCCCCCAGGCGGTGTAGGGCACCATCAAAATCGTCCACCCTGTAAACAACACCACCGACCATAGACACAGATAGGTGGCGCTTGCCGGGCTCGGCGGATAGCCCAACATAAATAGCCCGAGCGCGGAAATGACCGCGCCAAGGACAATCCAGTGCTTGAATCGCAGTCCTCGCCAGCGGGTTCGATCGGCAAGCAAGCCGACCAGGGGATCGCTGAAGAAGTCGATGAATCGGGCAAGACCGAGGGCGACGCCAACCGCGACCAACGATAGCTTGCCGTCGCTGACGTACCAGCTCGGCAGCAGCACAGCGATGGGTAAGACCGGCAGCGCGGCAACTAAATTGGGTAATGAATAGGCGAGCGGCAGGTAGCCCGGTAGGCGTTGAGACAAAACTAAGCGTGCTCCAAGCGAACCTGAACCACATCTATCCGGTTAGCGTGGAAACCCGCTTCGCAGTAGCCAAGGTAGTAAAGCCACAGGCGCTTGAAGTGCTCGTCGAACTTATCATTGGCAATATCAGGCCAGGCATCGAGAAAGCGCTCACGCCAGTGCGCGAGCGTCTGCGCATAGTCACGGCCAAACGAAAATTGATCGGTCACCTTAAGACCAGCGTCGTTCATCACGTCCTTGAAACGTGGCAGGGAGGGCAACATGCCGCCAGGGAAGATATACCTTTGGATAAAGTCGGGGGTTTGGCGGTACGCCTCAAAGCGCGAGTCTTCAATGGTGATGAACTGCATCGCTGCCACCCCCTGCGGACTCAAGAGCCGCTTGATGTTGTTTGCGAACAGCGGCCAATAGGCCTCACCCACTGCCTCGAACATCTCAATCGAGGCGATGCGGTCGAAGCTACCGTCCAAGTCCCGGTAGTCTTTAAAAAGTACTTGCGCGTCTAATCCGCCGCTGGCGAGCCGTTCGCGCGCGAAAGCAATCTGTTCAGCAGAGATCGAGATCCCGGTCGCCGGGCAGCCGACTTTAGCGGCGCTATGCTCCAGGAAGCCACCCCAACCACAGCCTATTTCGAGCAGCCGGTGTTCGCGGCGCAGATCCAGGACCCGCAGAAGTCGGTCCATCTTCTCCACTTGCGACGCCGCGAGCGAAACAGAAGGGTCTTTGAATACGCCAGCGGAGTAGGACATCGTTTCGTCGAGCCAGGCACGATAGAAATCGTTGCCGAGGTCGTAGTGAAAAGCAATGTTTCGTTTCGACCCGAGTTTGGAGTTGCGGTTGCGCTGATGCATAAGGCGGTCGATAAGCCGAGAGAGTCGATTACCCGTGCCTAAGCCGTCGAAATTGTCTTCGTTTCGCCCCGCGAAAAGTATTAGGGCGGTGAGATTCGACGTGTCCCAGTCCCCGGCGACATAGCCTTCAGCAAAGCCGATGGCACCCCTGGCCACGACGCGTCTTAGGGCCCGCCAAGAATGCACTCGCCAATCAGCTTTGATATCGAGGTCGGAGCTTCCTGACAGCAAGACCTCCTCGCCGTTTGGCAAGCGAATTTCGAGTCGTCCAACGTTAACGCGACGGTCTAGTCGCTGGAGCCAACGCGCGATAATTCCGCCACTCGCATCTTCTTTGGTGGCGGGATACGCAGCCGTTTTCATACTAATTCCTTAAGGGTAGTTGCAGTTGAGCCTGTTTTGCACGGGTTTTGAGCGGTACTTTCTTCCACCACAGTTTGAGGGCTTCGTAGTGGATCGCGCCGATCACCTTGGCAGTTATCCACGGTATACGCATCGCCAGGCGCCGCAGTTCTTTAATGGTGAATGCTCGACGTCGCGCGCTTAAACCGGTGCGCAGACCTCCGCCTTGGTGGTCATCATAATTGATGGTTAAGTGCAGCTTATCGCCCGGACTCGTTATCCTGAAATCGTAATGACCGGCTACATCGAAAAATGGCGAGACGTGCATGTGCTTCGCGCAGCGGTGCTCGTAATGATGTGGCTCCGGCGTTTTCGGTAGCTCGAAGACATAATGGATGCGTTCGCCGAACGTGCTGTTAACTTCGTAAATGATGGCGGCTAACTGCCCGTTGGGATCTCGGCAGTAGACGACTGAGATTGGGTTGAAAACGTAACCGAAAGTCCGCGGGAGCGTTAGCAGTTGATAACGGAGGCCGGCGGTATCGATATTTTTATCCGCGAGCAGCCGTTCGTAGCAGGCTTTCATCGCACGCGCATCGCCATAACCATGATCTCGGTTGAGGATTGAGAAGATGGCGCGCCGCTCATAACCGAACCAGATACTGCCGCAATCGAGTTCTTCCAACTCATCGAGATCGACGAGGAAGTAAAATAACTCGTAGGCAAAACAATGCATGCGAGGCTGTTCCCGCCGGTGGTAGAGACGACCGGAGTAGATGCGTGAGCGCAAGTTTTCAGTCACGCGGCGATTGCGTAGAGCTGTGAGTAGCTGATGGGTAAGCGGTCGAAGCCGTTGCGTTCCCAGGGACGTTCCGCGCCCAAGGCTTCTGCAATCCAGAAACCAGACTGAGCGGCGTCCTCGTGGAAACCCGCACCTAGGTAGGCGCCGCAAAACCAAGTGTGATGGCGCCCTTGGATCGACAGGGAACGTTCTTGCGCTAGCGCGGTGCGGGCGGTAAAAATCGGGTGGGTGTACTGATAGCGCCCAAAGACCTTCTCCCGAGCGGGCGGCTCATTGGGATTCAAGGTTACGAAAATGTCGTCTCGGGTCTCCAACGGCTGTAGCTGATTCATCCAGTAAGTCACGCTCAAGGGTCGATTAATGTCCCAGTCTACGTGGGTAAGATAATTCCAACTAGCCCAGGCAAGCTTGCGGGTGGGCATGAAGCGCTGGTCGCGGTGGAGCCAGGCTTCGTTGTCGCTGTAGCGGAAAGCGCCGAGGATATCTTGTTCGTCCTGGCTTGGTTCGGCGATTAACGCCAACGCTTCGTCCGCGTGGGTGGCGAGCACGACCTCGTCAAATTCGAGACGCGCCCCGTCACTTAGCGTCACGACATTGCAGTGCCGTTGTCTTTCGATTTTCACGACCGGGGTCGCAATACGTTCCTCGACCTCCGCGTCGGCCAGAAGCGCCTCGACGTATTTGCGACTGCCGCCGGTCACTGTCTTCCATTGGGGACGCTCGCTCAGGTTCAGCAGTCCGTGGTTATCGAAGAAGCGGATAAAGGCATCGGCAGGGTAGGCCAGGATGTCTTGCTGGGAGCTGGACCAAATGGCCGCCGACATCGGAATGAGATGGTCGTTGATGAAGCATTCGCTGTAGCCGTGATTGGCAAGCAGTTCGCCGATCGAGGTGCGCGATGTCTTGAACTGGAAAGGTAACTTGGGGCGTTTGAGTAGAATCGTTTGATGTCGCTCAGCATCTGCCAGAAGCGGGGGCGGAAGAAGTTTTGCCGTTGGGCGAACATGGCGTTGAGCGTGGCCCCTGAGTATTCAAGCCGCCCGTCGTCAAGGGAGACCCCGAAGGACATGTCGCTGTCGCTGACGGCGACGCCAAGGCGCCGGAACAAGGCAGAGATTTCCGGATAATTTTGCTCGTTGTAAACAATGAAACCGGTATCAACGGCGACTGACTCACCGTGGCTGTCGCGAATATCCACCGTGTTGGCGTGCCCGCCCCAACGCGGTGCTTGCTCAAACAGCGTAACGCTGTGGGTGTTGGCAAGGCTCCACGTCGCGCACAAACCGGCAGCGCCGCTCCCGACGACCGCGATCCGACGCATTTTCGACGATTTTGGTGGGCTCATGTGTTGTTTTCTCCCGCTCCTTCGGCGCTTACGCACAAAAATAGGTCGCGGATCAGCCGAGCGGGTGATCTAAGCTGTGATAATGCTCGTATGAGCCGCCATGCACTCAAATTTAATGAAACGCAGCAGGCCTACGGTCGTGGCTGAACAGGACAAGCCGGGCCAGGTGGTGTCTTTGGCAAATCGCCGTGAAGACCCAGAAGCCGCCGTGCGAAACGAGGAAACGGCGCTACTGCTCAGGGTGCGTGACGAGCAAGATCGTGGCGCATACAGTGAGATTTTTGAGCGTTTCGCGCCACGGCTGAAAGCCTACCTGACATCACTGTCCAACGACGCTTCGGTGGCGGAAACCGTGGTCCAGGAAATCATGATCACCGTTTGGACGAAATCCCGTCTTTTCGACCCCTCGAAGGCTTCGGCACGCACATGGCTATATACCATGGCGCGTAATCGTCTAATCGACGTGAAGCGCGGCTCGCAACGCGAAGCCCGCTTCATCGAAAGTTACACCGATCAGCAAGATCCGCCCGTCGACGAAGTCGATCGGGGTGCCTCGATGGTGAATACCTTCAAGCTCAACGCATTGCTTGAAAAACTCCCCGGCGAGCAGGCCGAGGTCTTGATGTTCGCTTACGTGGAGGGATACTCGCATCGCGAAATTGCGGAGCGCCTCGATCTGCCGTTAGGCACGGTCAAATCGCGTATCCGTCTGGCGGTGGAACGGCTGCGTGGCAGCCTGGGGGATGATCATGCTGTCTAACCATTGTCCCAGCGAAGCTTGGTTGCTGGATTACGCGCTGGGTAACACGCCAGCGTCTTTCGAGATCCTGATGAATGCTCATGTTGGTGTGTGCGATAAATGCCGCAGTGACGTCAACATGTTCGAAAACATCGGCGGAGACCTTCTGGCCTCGCAGCATAACGGATCCGTGCAAGTCGATATGGCCTCGACACTGGCGCTCGCTGAGACCCATAGGAATGGCGTATCCACGGAATCGCGCGCGGTTGACGCCGGCAGTGAAGCCAGTTTCGATTACTTCGTGAGAATGCATCTAAATTGCAGTATTGGCGCGCTGCCTTGGCGCTCCCTTGGGGGCGGGCTTAAGGTGTGTAAGTTGCGCTCAGAAGATGATTCACGATTGTGGATGCTGCGTGCCGCACCTGGCACCGTGTTGCCGCGTCATTCTCATGAAGGCAGTGAACTGACTTTAGTTTTAACCGGCGCCTATTTCTGTGGTTCAAGCATTTATGGCGCTGGCGATATTGAAGATGCCGATGAGACCATTGAGCATCAGCCAATCGTCACCGAGGACGCCGAGTGCATTTGTTTGGCGGCCACCGAAGGCCCGCTGCGCTTTGATTCTTGGACAGCGCGCTTGATTCAGCCGCTAATTGGGATTTGAGCGGCCTTCTTTAAACTGCGCGAGCGCGCCAAGCGCGCGTTCTCGACCCACTTTGTGATCGACCATTGGCTCCGGGTAGTCCAATCCCAAGCGAACCTTCGCGCTTGCTAGTACTTCGTCTGAAGCTTGCCAAGGGGCGTGCAGTACCTCGTCAGGAAGTGCCGCGAGTTCCGGTATCCAACGGCGCACATAGTGCCCCTTCGAATCGAATTTTTGACCCTGCGTGATGGGATTGAAGATACGGAAGTAGGGTGCGGCATCAGCCCCACAACCAGCAACCCACTGCCAGCCCGCAGAGTTATTCGCCAAGTCGGCATCGAGTAGGGTGTCCCAGAACCAGCGGGCGCCGTCCTGCCAGGGCACCATCAAATGTTTCACCAGGAATGACGCGCAGATCATCCGCACGCGGTTATGCATCCAACCGGTGCGCCACAGTTGTCGCATGCCGGCATCAACAATCGGATATCCGGTACGTCCTCTTTGCCAGCATGCGAGTGCCGTGTTATTGGTCCGCCACGGAAAATCCTTGTATTCGTCGCGAAATGGTTCGAGTGGGATCTGGGGCCAATGAAATAGCAAATGGTAGGAGAACTCACGCCAGTAAATTTGCCGCACGAATGAGTCCGGGCCGCGCATGCTCGATGACCGGTCGGCAGCGGCATGGATATGAGCCAATACCTGGCGAGGTGAGATCTCACCGAAGGCCAGGTGCGGCGATAATGTCGAGGTCCCCGGCTGACCGGGATGATCACGATCGCTCGCGTAGCGATCTACGAACTCGGTCGCGAAGGTCTCTAGCGCCCTTTGCGCGCCGCGCTCTCCGGGCTGCCAGCGATCGGAGAACTCCAGCGCCCAATCGGGCGCTGTTGGTAGCAGCCGCCAGTCGCCGATCGCCTCGCTTCGCTCATTGTGAGCATACCAGCGCACATTCGACGGCACGGGGCTTGGCGCACCAACTTCTTGATCGCGCACCGACTTCCAATACGGAGTAAAGACACGGTAGGGCTTGCCGCCGCCGGTGCGGGCGCGCTCTGGATCTTGCAACAGATGTCCACCGAAGCGTTTCACGGTCAACTTTGCAGACAATGCTGCGTGAATTCGGTCCTCAAGCCCGCGCGCCCAGGGCTCGTAGCGGCGTTGGAAGAACAAACCGTCGGCCTCGATATCACTTGCAAGCCTGGAGAGTTCGCTGAGGGTATCGCCGCGCTTGAACAGCAGGCTAACGCCCAAGTCAGACAATGACTGGTCTAAAGCACATAGACTGTGGTGTAACCACCATCTTTGCGCGCCGCCCAGTCGCCACGGGCCAGGGCTTTCATCATCGAAAACGAATACTGGAAGGATTGGTTTTGCGGTCGCGGCTGCGGCACTAAGCGCCGGGTTGTCGCTGAGACGGAGCGTGCCGCTGAACCATAAGATTATGGGCCGCGCCTTATTCATCGATCGCGCCCCGGCTCGTTCGAAATTCTTGAGCCATGAAATTTCCGTTTAGAATAGACGCAGCGCCAAAACGCCTGCCCTCCGCCGCCTCTGAGTTGATAATGAACATTCTCGGGCTTTCATCCTACTATCATGACAGCGCCGCCGCGTTAGTTCGCGATGGCAAAGTCGCATACGCCGCCCAAGAAGAGCGGTTCACCCGTAGGAAGCACGATCCGCGATTCCCCGCGCGCGCCGCGGCGTATTGCTTAAGCTCAGGTGGCTTGAAACTAACCGACGTCGATTATGTGGTTTTCTATGACAAACCATTAGTGAAGTTCGAACGCCTGCTCGAGACCTACCTCGCATACGCCCCCCGGGGGTTCCGCTCGTTTTTGGTAGCCATGCCGGTCTGGCTAAAAGAGAAATTGTTTCTCAAGGAGCTTTTAATAAAAGAAATTGCGACACTCGGTCAATGCGAAATCGACGAATTGCCGCCGTTATTGTTCACGCAGCATCATCAGTCCCACGCAGCCTCAGCTTTTTACCCGTCGCCTTTCGATGAAGCTGCCGTTTTATGCATGGATGGGGTGGGCGAGTGGGCGACTACTTCGGTATGGCACGGCAAGGGGCGCGAACTAAACCCTTTGTGGGAGATTAATTTCCCGCATTCATTGGGCCTGCTCTATTCGGCATTTACCTATTTCACTGGATTCAAGGTTAATTCCGGCGAATACAAGTTGATGGGTTTAGCACCTTACGGCGAGCCCCAGTACGCAGACTTGATCCGCAAGCACCTCATTGCGATTAAACCCGATGGCACTTTTCGCATGGACATGAGTTATTTCAATTATGCGAACGGTTTGACCATGACCAACAAAAAATTCGCCAAGTTGTTTGGAGGTCCACCGCGTTCCGCAGAATCCTCAATTACACAACGCGAAATGGATCTCGCCGCTTCTATTCAGGTGGTTACCGAAGAAATCGTATTGCGTCTGGCGAAGACGGTTCAAAAGGAGACCGGCGCTAAAAATTTGTGTCTTGCCGGTGGCGTTGCGCTTAACTGCGTGGCCAATGGCCGGTTGGTGCGAGAGGGACCTTTCGACGAGGTTTGGGTGCAGCCTGCCGCCGGCGACGCGGGCGGAGCAGTGGGTTCAGCTCTGGCGGTTTGGTTTGAGTATTTGGGCAACGGGCGTGCCACCAACGGCCGCGATTCGATGGCGGGCGGCTATCTGGGACCGGCCTATCAGGACGACGATATCGCCCGTCGATTGGACGCGGCGGAGGCGAACTATACGCGTATCGGCGATGCCGAGTTGATGCCGAGGCTTGCGGAGATCCTTGATAGTGGGGCCGTGGTTGGCTGGTTTCAGGGACCAATGGAGTTTGGGCCGCGGGCGCTGGGCGGGCGTTCGATCATTGGTGACCCGCGCAACCGTGATATGCAATCGGTAATGAATCTCAAAATTAAGTATCGCGAATCATTCAGACCGTTCGCGCCGGCTATCTTGGCGGAGCGGGTGTCAGATTATTTCGAACATAGCGGCAACAGCCCCTACATGTTGATAGTTGCGCCGCTCAAAGAACGACACCGGATCGCGATGACCAAGGAGCAAGAAAGTTTGTTCGGCATTGATAAGTTGAATGTCTCGCGTTCTTCAATTCCGGCGATTACGCATGTCGATTATTCGGCGCGTCTGCAAACGGTGCATGCCGACACCAACCCTCGGTTTCATGCATTGCTAACGGCTTTTGAAGAGCGCACTGGCTGCCCAACACTGGTGAATACCTCGTTCAACGTACGTGGCGAGCCCATCGTGTGTACGCCAGAAGATGCTTATCGGTGTTTCATGCGCACGGAGATGGATTATTTGGTGGTCGAGAATTTTCTGATGAATAAAAACGATCAGCCTGAGGCCGAGAAGGATGAGTCCTGGCGGGACGAGTTCGAACTCGATTAGCGGCGTATGGAACAGGAGATCCCGGAATTAGACAGCAAGGGCCTCAGGGATTTCGCCCTGACCACCGGCGGCATCGTTATGGTGTTATTTGGTTTGGTGTTCCCATGGTTGCTGGACGTAAAGATCCCGGTGTGGCCGTGGATCCTGGGCAGCGCATTGATGTTTTGGGGGCTGATCGCACCGGCCAGCCTGCGCCGGGTGTATCGCCTTTGGATGCGTTTTGGCTTGGTTATGAGCAAGGTCATGACACCGCTGATTTTGGGTATCGCGTTTATCGTGATGTTTATACCCATTGGCATATTGATGCGGTTATTCGGTCGAGATCCAATGCAGCGTAAAATAGATCCCGAACTATTCAGCTACCGCGAGCACAGCGCGCCGACGGCGCCTGAGGATATGGAGCGCCCATTCTGATGAAGGAAACGATCAAAGACTTTTGGGGCTTCATGCGGGTACGCAAGAAGTACTGGCTCGCACCTATTGTAATTGTGATGGTGTTGCTGGGAAGCCTGATCATCATGGCACAGGGTTCGGCGGTGGCGCCGTTTATCTATACGCTTTTCTAATCAGAGCGTTTTCGGGTCGAGAAACCCTGTACTGTGCGTTAGCCAGCGGTACAGGCTCGGTTCAACTAAATCGTGAAGTACCGCGTCGTAGCGCTCTAACTGTTCAGCACTCAATACACCGTCCCAACGGCGGTTCGTGCCTTTGTGAAAGAAGTTCTTGTCATCTTTCCAAATGCCCTTGTTCGCGCCTGGCGCCCGCGTCGCCGCGTTCTTTTTCATTTCGCCGAACGTCATGCTGTCAACCAGCGCCGGCCAGATTTCCTCGTCGACTGGGATATCAAGGAAGGCCGAAATCCGGCGCATCTGGCCGTCGAGATCATCTAACAAGTCTTGAAAGTGAACGTGCAAGACGTTGTCGAGTTTGCGGTGCTCCCACCAAGTTTGCGCATGGTAGTGATGGGACCAAAAAGGGAAGCCGTCTTGTTCCCAAGGAAATGTCGATTTACTGATCCAATCGTTGAATGCCGCGCCAGCGCTTTCCGGAGGATCGGCAAATTTTGGGCCTCGCCGGTTGGGGTCCTCGTTAATCATTTTTCTGACCTCGGGATTAAAGTTATGCCAGTGATTCCACATCGACATGAAGATGTCGCGCCCGTCGCGGCCGACAAAAATATATTGGCATTGTGGGTAGTAGGGGAGCGCGGTCAGCGGCAAATGCGTTTTCAGGTAGCGCCGATGTTGTTGCTCCTCAAGGCGCGCCAACAACTCTTCGACGGGTTCGAATATGGCATCGACCCAGGGTGAGAAAGAATCCAGCTCACCCGGAGCCTCCGGCGATTGGAAGATCAGTGTCCCGCAAATCCCCTGCATCCAGGTGGTCCCGCCTTTATAGGAGGTCGAAATGACCACGTCGCCTTCGCGCGGCTGAAAATCGTTCCATCGACGGCTGTCGATGATGACGCTTTCATAGTGCTGGGTGAGTTTCGGTGCCATGGTGTGTGTCGCTGGTCTGGTTGGTGGGGGCATTGTAACTGGAAGCGAAATAGCACTATGGTTCGTGAGGGTCAAAAATCGCCAAGTGGGAAAAGGAGGTGAGCGTGAGCATCCGCTTACACGGGGTATCGATCAGCAACTACTATTCAACTGTGAAGGCCGGCTTGGTCGAGAAAGGACTGGATTTTGAGGAAGTACCAGTCATGCCAACGCAAACCCCTGAGGTACTGGCGCACAGTCCGATGGGGAAGGTGCCGTGGATAGAAATCGACGGTCAGGACTTATCTGAAACCAGCGTTATCTTCGATTACATTGAAGAATGTCATCCGCAGCCGCCGCTTTATCCAACCGATCCTTGGGCGCGCGCAAAGACGCGCGAAATCATGCGCGTGGTCGAGATGTATCTCGACAGCGCGGTGAGGCCGCATTTGCCAGCCGTTTATTTTGGCGCGCCCGTCGATCAAGGCGCCTACGATTCTGTCCCCGAAGAGCTGAACAAAGGCCTCGTCGCCCTTAAGAAGGTTGCGCAGTTTGCCCCCTATATCGCAGGCGCTGAGTTTACCTATGCCGACATCACGGCTTTTTTCCAGATCGGATTTACCAATCTGCATACCACGCGCATTTACGATCGCGACATCATTGATGAAGTGGCGGGCTTGGCGGATTACCTGGCTCTGGTGCGCGAGCGGGCGAGCTTGAGGGAGGTTGCCGATCAGATGCAGAGCGATCTCGATAGCTTCTTCTCCAAAACGGACTAACTTCGGAGGGCGGCGTGTCGCGGCTGGAAAATTCGCTCCAAGAATTTGCCGCTGGCAATCTTGAGTACGATGATCTGACCAGCACGGTCAGCGATCTCGCGCGTGATGAGCCGGCTCGGGCCATCGATCTGATGGCGGTGATTTCTGGCGCCTACGAAGCCGGCGTCCTCGATGGCCCACAATGTAGTGAATTGCTATCAAAAGTGCTGAGCGCCGAGGCGATTGATGTAACCGGTGCCTCCGGAACCTTCGATCCGGAGCAAACCCAAACCTTTTTTTTGGCTGCGGAATCGGCCGACGCGCGGGAGGTGGGTCCGGGAAGCATCATCAAACGCCGCTTTCATCTTGAGGAGCGTCTCGGTGAGGGCGGCATGGGTGTGGTGTACAAAGCGCGGGACGCAATTAAAGTCGAAGCCCGGGATCGCGACCCCTATGTTGCCGTCAAGGTCCTCAACGAGGACTTTAAAAATCATCCGGAGTCGTTTATCGCGCTGCAGAGAGAGTGCAGTAAAGCGCAGAAGTTAGCGCACCCCAATATTGCCACGGTATTCGATTTTGATCGCACTGGCGGCATGGCATTCATGACCATGGAGTGGCTTAGAGGACAACCGCTTAACGACTACCTTGCAACCGAGCTTCCCGATGAGGGGTTGTCCTTGGAAGAGTCGTTGCCGATTGTTGAAGGTTTGGCAGCGGCGCTGGCCCACGCCCATAAGAACCACATCGTGCATTCAGATTTTAAACCCGGGAATGCATTCATCTGTGACAATGGCATCGTGAAAGTCCTCGACTTCGGCATCGCCCGGGCGATTACGCAACCGGGACAAGACTCGACGACTTTCGATCCTGGCGCGTTGGGCGCGCTTACGCCCACCTACGCAAGCCCTGAAATGCTGGAAGGATTGGCGCCCGATCCGCGCGATGACATCTACGCATTGGCGGTGGTCACTTATATCCTGCTGGCCAGTGAGCATCCCTATGACCGCTATCCGGCGAACATGGCCAAGGCGATGAAGCTCAAACCTGCGCCGCTCGCAAAGCTCAGCCGCGCCGAGAACGCGGCGCTGGAGCAAGCACTTCACCTCGAGCGCGATTCGCGCACCCAACGCGCCGAAACTTTCCTCTCCGACCTCAAGGGTGAGCATGAGACAGAGGTGAAACTACAGCAGCAGTCACGCCTGCTAATGATTTTGGCTAGTGCGCTGGTGGTGATGAGCGCCTGCGTGGTCTACCTGCTGTTGAGGTAGTGTGAAGATGAAAGAACCGACTCGCACGCTCTGGACCAAAGCGCTATTCGAAGGCTTGTATTTGGCCGTTGAGAAAAAGAATGCCGAGGCGGTGCGGGTTGCGCTGGACGACCTGAAGGCGAAGGGTATTCCGGCCAATGAGATCCTGCGGTACGTTCGAGAAGATCAAGGGAAAGCGGGGGAAGCCGCGTTGCGTGAGCTGATGCGCAGCGGCGACGACGATCAGCGCGGCATATTTTTTAAGCTCAAAAACCTGCTGCGTTGAGCGGCCAGCTCAGCGGCTGGCTACTTATTGATATTGCCACTCTCACCTCGAGTGCCCGCGCTCTCGAGAATTTGTTCGGTCGTGACGGCGAGTTCAATCGCGTCCAGCACCGCCTTGGTCATCAACTCCTTATCGGTTTTAGATTTTGCTTCTTCGGTTCCCAGGTAAGCAGCGTAAATATTTGCGGCCACTTCATAGACGGTTGACGGAATTGTGATGTCGCTGCGCAGGTATTGAATTCGCGTCACGTCGGACATTTCGCGGTAAGCCATCGCCGTTCCTTTTAGTTGATTTGCGCCGAGCAATTATAGGGCAATGCAGGCCCTGCGCACCCGGCGGGTGCGGTTTTGCAGAATTGGAAATTAGCCATCTAAGGCATTAGGCTAAGTCGCTCGGAAGCGCCTGCGAGATTTGCGGCTCGCCCGGCGCTGGCAGCGCTCGATAATAATGGGGATAAACAATGCAATATGTCTTGGGCGTCGATATCGGCGGTACATTCACCGACTTCTCTCTGCTTGATGGTGAAGGGAACATATCGCTTTGGAAGGAGGCTTCGACGCCCCGCAGCCCTTCCGAGGCGATTCAAAAAGGCTTGCGGGCGCTGGCCGAGCAAAGCGGCGCGTCGCTCGATGCCTTTTTGAAGCAGCTCGATTTGTTTGTTCACGGCCAAACGATTGCCACAAATACCGTCATTCAGCGTAACGGACCCAAAACAGCGTTGCTTTGCACTGAGGGCTTTCGGGACATTATTCATTTTCGCGACGGCTTTAAGCCCGATCGCTACAACATCCAAATGCAACCTCCGGACGACTTCGTACCGCGCTATTTGCGGATCCCTATCAAAGAGCGGGTTAAATACGACGGCGAAGTTGTCGAAGCGCTCGATGAAACGTCGGTTCGCGAAGCGATTGCGAAGCTCAAGCATGAAAACGTTGAATCGGTTGGCGTTGGATTTTTGTGGTCGATCGTGAATCCTGCGCATGAGCAACGCGTTAAGGAACTTATCGAAGCAGAATTGCCCGACGTGCCGGTGGTAGTGAGTTCTGATGTATTGCCAATGATCCGGGAATGGGAGCGCACCACCTGCACGGTGCTCAGCGCTTACGTCCTGCCGGGTATCTACAAGTACATGGTTGAGCTTGAGAATTTTCTTCATGAAAACGGTTTCCAGCACCCGTTGCTGATCATGCAGCTCAACGGCGGTACCTCAACGGTCAACAAGATCCACGCGCGGCCTATTTATTCGTTGGCGTCCGGGCCCGCAGCCGCACCGGTCGCTGGTCTGTATTGCGCCGAGCGAATTGGCATGAACAACGTGATCACCGTGGATATGGGTGGGACCAGTTTCGATGTCTCGATGGTGACAGATGGTGACCCGACGCTAACGCGTGAGTTGCGAGTTCATGAAATGCCGGTTGGCGTGGCCGCGGTCGATGTGCATTCCATTGGTGCGGGCGGAGGCAGCATCGCCTGGATCGATAAAGGTGGAGCGCTTCAGGTGGGCCCACAAAGCGCGGGCGCGGAGCCCGGCCCGGCTTGCTATGACCAAGGCGGGACACACCCGACCTGCACCGACGCCAACGTGGTCTTGGGGTATATCAATCCCGACTATTTTTTGGGAGGCCGGCGCGAAATCGATCCGAGCCTCTCCCACAAAGCGGTGGAAGAGCACGTTGCTAAACCGCTGGGCTTGAGTGTTCCCGATGCCGCGTACGGCATCTATCGGATCATTAACAACAACATGGTCGACGCCATGCGCGTGGTTTCCATCGAGCGCGGTACCGATCCCCGCAACTACGCAATGGTGGTAGGCGGTGGTGCCGGTGCTATTCACGCCGGTATGCTCGGCCGCACGCTCGGCATGAAGAAAGCAATCGTGCCCCGTTATGGCGGGGTCTTCTGCTCGTTCGGCATGATCGTGAGCGATGTGCGGCATGACTACATGCAGGCACATGCGACCAATACCGATCGCTTTGATCTAGATGGCGTGAACAAAGTGATCGCTGAGCTTGAGAAGAAAGCCATGGACGACATGATCGAGGAAGGCTTTCCGGAGGGGGAAGTGACCCTAACCCGATTCGCCGATGCGAAGTATCCCGCGCAAATCCATGAACTGACGATCGACGTTCCGGGCGATGCTCCGCTCACGGCTGAGGATGCGCAAAAGATGGCCCATGCGTTTCACGCCTTGCACGAGCGGATGTTCACCTACAACGTGGAAGAAAGCTCGGTCGATCTGTTCCACTGGCGGGTGGTTGCCCATCGCAGTGTGCAATCGCCGAAGACACCTGAAACGTCGGGTACCGGCAAGGACGTCTCGGCGGCCCAGAAGGGCACGCGCAAGGTCTATTTCGGCGACATCAATGACTATCGCGACACCAATATTTACGACGGTGATGTCCTCGAACAAGGTATGGTGGTGACAGGCCCTGCGGTATTGGAGCAGAAGAACACCACTATCGTGGTCGCGCCCGGGCAAAAGCTCGAGGTCAATGAATATGGGGATTTTGTCCTAGACTTATAGATTTTGGTCCCAAGACTTTTCGCCAAGCCCCGGTCCGTCCAGGGCAATGCAGGAGGATACCTAAGATGAGTACGGTCGAGCCTACCAAGGATTTTCAAACCGACGCCCAGTCAGTCTCACTGCTCGGAGATGACAACATCGACCCGATCACCTTTTCGGTGATTTTGAACCGCTTCAACACCATCGCGCGTGAGATGACCTTAACCCTGGAGTACACCTCCTGGACGTCGATTTTGGCCTTGGCCCGGGATTTCTCTTGCGCGATCTATGACGCCAAGGCCCGCCAAGTGTGCATGATGGACGCCTTGCCCATTCATACCAATTCGCTGCATGTCATTTTGAACTCAATGGTGAAAGCCTTTGAGGGCAACGTTTACGATGGTGATGTGATCGTGAGTAACGATCCCTATAGCGGTAATACGCATGTTGGGGACTTCGTTACCGCCTGCCCGGTGTTCTATAAAGGTGAGCATTTGTTCTGGGCGGTCACGAAAGGGCACCAGCTCGACTGCGGCGCCTATGAAGCAACCTCGGTGGCGCCAAGCGCCAAAGACGTGTGGCAAGAAGCGTTGCAGTTGCCTCCGATTAAGTTCTATGAAAAAGGTGAGCCCCGCCAGGACGTCATTAACATGTATCTGGCGAATGTCCGCTACCAGGAACTGCTCTACGGCGATCTGAAAGCGCAGCTTGGTTCGATTTGGACCGGCAAGAAACGGATGATCGAATTAGTCGATGAGTATGGTCCGGAAGAGTTGGCGCATTACGTCGAGGCGATTTTGAATTATGCCGACCGTCGCACGGCCGAGGAGATCCGCAAGATCCCAGATGGCACCTACGAAGCTGACGCCTGGATCGATACCGATGGCGCGGGCAACACTAATCTGAATGTCCACGCGGCTGTCACCGTCAACGATGATCATATTCACGTCGATTACGCGGGCAGCGCGCCACAGGGCGCGGGCGGCACCAATGGCACACGCGGGGTAATGGAAGCCTCGGCCGGGATTCCGATCCTCACCGCGATCGATGCCGACATCCCGCACAACGATGGATGCTTGCGTCATATTAGCTGCGACGCCCCCGAGGGTTCGATTGTGAAAGCGAAGTATCCGGCGGCGACGGCCATGGCGACGCTGTGTCCGGCAGGTCAAGAGCAGGAGGTCGTATGGAAAGCACTGGCTAAAGCCGCGCCTGAAAGAACGGCCGCGGGCTACGGCGGCTTTCACTGCATACCGTCAATCTCTGGCGTGGATAAGCGCGGTGAAGACGAAGCAGGTTGGGCCGCCATGTTCTTCAATGGTGGCTCGGCGGGTGGTGCTTCCAAAAACGCTGATGGCTGGCCTTTGATCATGACATCCTCGGGGATGGGTGGGCTGAAAATCATCTCCACGGAGATGAGTGAGCTGTTGTATCCAATCATGATTGACCATCATGAAATGGAAACCGATTCGATGGGCCACGGAAAAACCATGGGCGGTACGGGTATTCGGATCCGAGTGAGCCCCTACGATACCCCGATGGACTGTCATAACACTGGCGATGGCGCGTCCAATCCGCCGTTTGGATTATTCGGTGGGACGCCCGGGATCGGTGGCGGTAATTACCGCGAGGACCTTGATAGCGGCCATCGTGACTACTGCTCGTCCAAAGGCTACTTAAAAATCGAACCCGGCCAATCGTGGGTCGGTGTCTCCTCGGGCGGTGGCGGCTTTGGCGATCCGTTGGAGCGCGATGCGCAACGGGTATGCGAGCATGTCCGCGATGAGATCATCAGCATACAAACCGCGAGTGACGTCTACGGCGTGGTAATGGAGCCGCAGACGTTCGTGCTTGATGAAACGGCGACCGAGGCGAGGCGCAAGGAAATCGCGGCGCAGCGCGAAGCGTTGCCAATCATCCAACCCACCGTGCCGGATTCGGCAACCTGGCTTAAAGATGATATGCGCGAGGGCGATAATTACCTGCTCGATCCGTTGCCTTAAATGATTTGTTAACACAGCTAACGCGCCCCACGGGCGCGTTTTTGTTTTTGGAGCCCTACCCATGTACCAGAAGCTCTTCGAACCCACGCGCATCGGGCGCATGCATCTTAAAAATCGGATTGTGCGTGCCCCCAACACGACGCTATTCGCCTCGCCCAAGGATGGCACGGTCACGCAACTACTCATCGACCATTATGCCGTTGAGGCGGCTGGCGGCGTCGGCTTGTGTATCGTTGAGGCGGCTTCCGTGGATGTGAACTCCCGCCTGCAATATGGTGAGCCAACTCTTGACTCAGATTACGCGATGCCCGGCCTGTGGAATTTGGCCGAGACGATCAAGATGAATGGCGCGAAGGCCGGAATTCAGTTGATACACGCGGGCAGACAGTGCCTGGTGCAGGAGAAACAGCCGGTGGCTCCCTCACCACGCAAGGATGGGTACTTCCTGGTCGAGCCTCGCGCGCTCGAGGAAGATGAAATCGAACACATCCTAGATCTCTTTGCCGAAGCGGTTGATCGGGCAATGCGGGCCGGCTTCGATTGCGTTCACATTCATGGCGCGCACGGCTACCTGCCCGCCGAGTTCTTGAGCAATGAGGCGAACCGCCGGACCGATAAGTGGGGTGGCTCGCTTGAGAACCGCGCACGCTTTCCGTTGGAGATAGTGCGCCGTTCGCGAAAACTCGTGGGCCCGCACTACCCCATTATTTTTAGATTTAGCGCCGAAGACTATGTCGAAGACGGTGTGACCTTGGAAGAATCAGTGAAGCTCGCCAAGTGGTTGCAGGAAGAGGGCGTGGATGCACTCGATGTGTCGGCCGGTACGGGAGAGGTTTGGGAGCATACCGTGGCGCCCACGCATTATCCCTACGGTAATCTCGTGCACCTGGCTGATGCCGTGAAAGCTGAAGTTGATATTCCGATCATCGCGGTTGGAGCGATTAACGAACCGGCACAGGCGGAGAAAATATTGGCCGACGGCAAAGCGGATCTGGTTGCGCTGTGCCGCGCGATCACCGCCGATCCCGAATGGCCGAATAAGGCCGCGGCGGACAAAGCCGGCGAGATCCGACCGTGCATTCGATGTAACGATTGCCTCGACACCATATTGCCGGGCACACCGATGCGTTGCCGCGTGAATTTCCTGGGCGGGCGCGCTTCGATGTACAAAGAAGTTCCGGCGCGCGCCGCGAAGAAAGTCGTTGTGATTGGTGGCGGGGCTGCTGGAATGGAAGCGGCTCGAACAGCCTATATTCGCGGCCATGATGTCACCCTGATCGAAAAAGCAGATGAACTTGGCGGCTTGTTGATCCCCGCTTGCGTGATCCCGACCAAGCATGATTTGGATAAGCTTTTTCAATGGTACAAGCGTGAAATGGCGCGCCTCCCCATTGAGGTCATGACGGGCACGGAAGCGACACCTGAATTGATCGCCGAGTTAGCCCCCGACGCTCTGATTGTTGCCACCGGCCACGGTGACGAATCCAATCTCCCCAGGGGCCTTAAGGGTTTGGATCATCCGAACGTGATCACGACCATGGATCTGTTGTCCGGCAAGGTGCAGCCTGAGGACAGTTTGGTGATCGGTGGCGGGTTTATGGGTTGCGACATCTCGCAAATGATTGCGGGCGCGGGCAAAAAGACCACCATCTTGACTCGCTATGGTCGTGAGCATATCGGCGGTACCGTGGGGTTTTTTACCCGCAACTCGCTGTTCGAACTACTCGACAAGATGGGCGTTGAGATCCGGGACAGCGTGAAATACCGTGAGGTTGTTGACGATGGCGTGATCGTTGAAAACGCCGACGGCGAGGAAGAACTGATCCCGGGCAAGCAGGTCGTTTTGGCCAATGGCTTCAAGGTGAATCTTGATCGACTTAACAAATGGCATACTTGTGCCGATGAGGTCTACCTGGTGGGGAACTGTATCGACCCCGCCAATATTATGGGGACGACGCGCCAGGCCAACACGGCCGTTTATAGTATCGGCCAGTAACACAAATATGAGGAGAGTGGAGCGTGGCTGAGTCTTCGTTTCCAAGCCACGCGCGCGCCGTGGTTGTCGGCGGTGGCGTTATTGGGTGTTCGACCGCCTATCATCTTGCCAAGCTCGGCTGGGAAGATGTTGTTCTTATCGAGCGTAAACAAATCAGCAGCGGCACAACCTGGCACGCCGCCGGCCTGATCACCACGCTGCGTGACACCGAAGCCCAAACGCGCCTCGCTCAATACTCTCTAAAGCTCTATTCCGACTTGGAAGAAGAAACCGGCCAAGCGACCGGCTTCATTCGCTGCGGCTCGGTGCAAATGGCGATGGATGCGGCTAAGTGCGAGGAGATGCGCAGAGGTTGTGCGATGGCGCGGACTTTTGGTGTGGACAATGAGGAAATTTCACCCGGCCAGGTTAAAGAGCTTTTTCCGCTGGCCTATGTTGATGATCTGGTGGCTGGCTTTTATTTTCCCGACGATGGCCGTGTGAATCCCGCCGATGTCGCCCAGGCCCTCGCCAAGGGTGCGCGTCAGCGTGGCGTGCGGATTATCGAGGACACCAAGTTTAGCGGCTTGATCAAGCATGGCGACCGCGCCGTCGGCGTGCACACCGACAAAGGCGATATCAGCGCCGAAGTGGTGGTGTTGTGCCCCGGTATGTGGGGGCGCGAAGTTGGTGAGATGGTGGGCGTTGATATTCCCTTACAGGCGGCCGAGCACTATTACCTGATTTCCGAACCCATCGAGGGTGTTCATAACCAACTGCCAATCCTTCGCGATCCGGGACGCGCGGCCTACGCTCGCGAAGAAGCGGGCAAGATCATGTTGGGTTTTTTTGAACCCGTTGCCGCACCGTGGAGCATCGACGGGATCCCAGAGAGTTTTTGTTTCGACGAAATACAGCCGGATTGGGAACGCATGGAACCCCATCTGGAGAAAGGCATGCAGCGGCTGCCGATTTTGTTCGACACGGGGATCCGGCAGTTTTTCTGTGGACCTGAATCATTCACCCCCGATCATAATTATTTAATGGGTCGGGCGCCGTTCGTCGAGAATCTGTTCGTTGCCTGTGGATTCAACTCCCTTGGGATCCTCTCAGGCGGCGGGGCGGGCAACGTGATCGCCAATTGGATCAACGATGGCGTGCAGCCCTACGATATTTGGGATGTCGATCTCCGCCGCGTCGCGCCGTCGCAAAACAATAAGTCGTTTGTCGTTGATCGCACCGTCGAGTCACTGGGCATTGCCTATCAAATGCACTGGCCGAACCGTCAGTGGGAGACCTGCCGCAACGTCAAGAAATCGGTACTGCATGACCGGATGGCAGCCGCCGGTGCCTGCTTTGGTGAATCAACCGGCTGGGAGCGGCCCAACTGGTTTGCCAATCCCGGACAGACACCTGAGTACGAGTATGACTTTGCTCGTCAGAACTGGTTTGAGAACAACGCTGCCGAACATCTCGCGGTGCGCGAGGCTGTCGGTGTGTTCGAGCAGTCGTCGTTCGCGAAACTCTTGGTCCAGGGACGCGATGCGGAGAAGGTTTTGAACAAGGTAGCAACCGCGGATATGTCGATGCCGGTGGGCAAGGTGGCTTATACGCAGTTCTTAAACAAGCTGGGCGGTGTCGAGGCTGATTTAACCATCAGCCGTCTCAAAGATGATGTGTATATGGTCGTCACCGCTGCGTTCACGGCGACGCATGTGCATGCCTGGATCTACGAGAATATCGGCGATGCGCTATGCGTGATCACCGATGTCAGCGGTGCCTATGCCATGCTGAACGTGCAAGGACCAAACTCGCGGGCGTTATTGAGTGAGATCTCAAGCGCCAATTACGACAACGAGGGATTTCAGTTTGGTACTGTGCAAAATGTCGAGATCGGGTATCAAAATGCCTTGGCCGTGCGGATCTCCTACGCTGGCGAGTTGGGTTGGGAGCTATATATCCCCACCGAGATGGCGCTACCGGTCTACGATCGTTTGGTGGAGGCAGGCAGCGCTCACGGCCTGAAACATTGCGGTTATCACACGCTTAATACCTTGCGCGCCGAGAAGGCGTACCGCGAATGGGCGCACGATATGGGTCCGCGCGACACCCTGTTGGAGTGCGGTTTGGCTTTCACTTGCGCGTGGGAAAAGCCTGGTGGTTTTATTGGTCGAGACGCCCTGTTGAAACAACGTGAAACGCCACTGAAGCGGAAGATCGCCCAGTTCATTCTCGACGATCCGCAGCCCCTACTGGTTCACAACGAGCGCATTCTCCGTGACGGTGTCGGTGTTGGCTACGTAACGTCCGCAGGATACGGCCACACCCTCGGCGCAAGCATTGGGTTGGGCTACGTTAGTGCCGGGGAGGAGGCAGTGACGAATGATTTTATTGCCGCTGGCAGTTACACCATCGAGCAAGCTAACCGGACCTACACCGCCAGGGTTTCTGTGAAACCCATGTACGACCCGAAAAGCGAGCGCACGCACTCATAACAACTGCAAATTACCATAAGGAGATCACAATCCCATGAGCCTAAATCTCGGATTACTACTCGCGTTTCGCAATCCGCCTAAGTGGAAGCGTCCTTGGGAAGACATCTACGAGGAGCATATCCGCCAAGCCGAGCTCGCTGAGGACTTGGGGTACGACGAGGTGTGGCTTACCGAGCACCACTTTTGGGAAGACGGTTGGTGCCCGGCGCTGCTACCAACAGCTTCCGCGATTGCGGCGCGGACCCGCACGATCCGGATCGGTACCTTCGTGATTTTATTACCGCTGGGCAAGCACCCCATCAATGTCGTCGAAGAGGCTACGGTGGTCGACATTATTTCCAAGGGGCGGCTCGATTTGGGTATGGGTCTTGGTTATCGCGTTCCAGAGTTCGCGGGCTATGGGATCCCGCGTGAGGATCGGGCATCTCTAATGGACGAGGGATTGGAAATTATCCGACGTGCCTGGACCGAGGAAACTTTTGATTTCAAAGGTAAGCACTACGAGTTGAAAAACGTTCATCTCGAGCCCACGCCCGTCCAGCAACCCCACCCGCCGATATGGACTGCGGTAATGGGTAAAAAAGCAGCAAATCGAGCGGCCCGCTTTGGCTTCCACGTGGCGGGCACGGGAGGCGAGAATTTGCAACGCATGTACGACAACGCGCTGGTTGAACAAGGACGGGACCCCAAGGACTTCATGATTTCCCAACTGCGCTTGGTCTACGTTGCGCCGACGCGCGAGCAAGCGTGGGAAGATGCCCAAGAGCACGCGCACTACATGATGCAAACTTACGACACTTGGCTCAAAGAGGCAGCGGATGCCAAATGGTTTCAAGAAACGATGTCGGTATCTGACATGCCGGCACCGGAGAAACTTAGAGACACGCCTGGACTTTCGTTTTTCGAGGCGCCGTTAATGATCGGCACCCCCGACGACATCATTGAAGAGATTGAACGTTATTCAAGCTCTTCACGCGTGACGCATCTGGTGATGTGGATGCAGCTCGCCGGGATGGACCCCAAAAAAGCTGAGCAATGCATGAAACTCTTCTCCGAAGAGGTTATGCCGCATGTGAAGAAATCATAGGCGAACCTTAATTTGTCGATGGCCGGTTATGCCAGTGGCCGGAATCGACGAATTCCGCGATTTGCTGCGGATCGAATTTGAGTTGCAGCTCGCCCACCAGGTTTTCCAAAGACGAGAAGTCTCCGGCTGCGATCTCCGGTGTTGAGAGTTCAAACACCTGTCCTTCAAGGTTCTGGTGCAATAAATCAAGGCGCTCGTTGTATTGCGCGGCGAGTGCCTGCCAGAATTTTGGATCCTCGGAGTGTTGAACCATGAAGCCAGTTTTGAGGCAAGAGGCGATGAAACTCTTTTCGTCTCTTCGCACGACGATCCACTGAGCAAGCGGAAACGCCCGAGCGAAGATCGGCCAAATGAGTGTAAGTTTGGCATCTTTATATAACCAACGACTCGTCTGTTGGTAGCCGTCGCGCTCAATGAAGCCGCGAACCGCTGCGCCTAGATCGGTAATTTCGGGAAGCGTTTCAATTCTGGGCAGCTTATTGACCCCCAAGGGATCACATTCCAAAAAAGTTAGTATTTGCTTTGTAACGTTTTCTCGCAGCGCGACGTGTTCGTAAAAACCTCGCGGGTTCTCGGGCCCGCCAGGGAAGGTGGTTCCCGTCCATGCGCCACAGAGACTTAACGCTCCCGCTACCATGGAAGTACCGGAACGCGGTAAACCAAGAACGAAAATAGGACGCTCAAAGTTGTGGTGCACGATTATTGTTATCTTAAGCCGCTGCCGACGAAACTATAGGCGATCAACATCACCAACAGAAGCGAACTTTAAGGGTCACAAAAGACATGCTTTACCGCGATTTTCCTGGTCAAGATGCAATCGACGCGCAATATCAAACCGAATTGACGGTCGACGACCTTACCCCTTACTTCGAGTTTTATGCGAACAACAGCGCCAAGGCGCGTGATGAACTCGAATGCATGCTGGACATCCCCTTCGGGCCCACGGTCGAGGAAACTTTGGATATTTTTCCAGGCGCCGATCCCAACGGTCCAATTATCGTTTTCGTTCACGGTGGCTATTGGCGACGGTTGAGCGCCAAAGAATTTAGCCTTGTTGCGCTCGGCCTGGTGCCGCGCGGCGCAACGGTTATTCTCACCAACTACGCGCTTTGTCCAAAGGTCACGATACCCGAGATCACCCGGCAAAGTCGGGCCGCCATGGCATGGATAAGAAACACCGGCATGTCATTCCCTGGCGATCGCGAGCGAATTTATGCGCTTGGACATTCGGCGGGCGGGCAACAGGTTGTCCGGATGTTACAAACCGATTGGGTCAACGACTATGGTTTGCCTGAGACCACGATTAGTGGCGCCATGTCATTTAGTGGCCTTTTCGATCTCCGGCCGCTGCGGTATTCGTGGCTCCAGCCTCTGTTACAACTTACCGTTGAGTCGGTGCGCGAAGAGAGTCCGATATTTTCGCTACCACAAGCGGCACCGCCGTTGATTGCGTTGGCAGGGGCCCTCGAGACTCAGGAGTTCCATCGTCAGTCCGCGGATTTCATAGCGGCTTGGAACGCGGCCGGACTGATCGGAGAGTACGGACTTGTGGCAAACAAAAATCACTTCAACGTAATCGATGGCCTGGCAGATCCCGACAGTGCATTGGTTGATAAGGTAATGGATTTTATTGGTGGCAACGCCACCTAGTCGGAAAAAAGTAACCCGCTTGATCATCGCTATCTGCGCGAGATAACGCGCGGCAATCTTGCGAGGGCATTGTTTGCCTGGTGCTGGCATGCAAACGCCGGATCCGTGAGGCGAGGCAGAAATAACGGTTTGCCAGAGTTGGCTGGCCGATAAAATGAGCGTCTCATCGAGTGGTGTCACGGCGATACAGACGCCGTCACCCTGACCCATCGACTGCGCAGCTTTCGACCGTACGCTAGCGTATGGTAAAGTTAGCGCGCAGCATCTCGAAACAGACCCCGCCACCTCAGGCGGTGGCACTCCACAGAAATCGGATTCAGAGGCTAGCGATATGACACAGCTGGGCATTATTGGCTTGGGACGCATGGGCGCGAACATCGCGCGCCGTTTGGCTGCAAACGGGCACCAGTGCGTTGGCTACGACCCTTCAAGCGACGCCGCAGCGGCGCTAAGCGACTCGGGTGTTGAAACCGTGAATTCGCTTTCCGATCTCCTAGCCCGCCTTACACCGCCGCGCAACATATGGATGATGGTGCCCTCTGAGAAGGTCGATGCGCTGCTTGACGAGCTGCGATCTGGATTATCCAAAGACGACTTGGTTATCGATGGCGGCAACAGTTATTTCCGTGAGGCTCAGCGTCGGGCACAGGATCTCGCCGCCTTGGGCGTGAATTTCATGGATGTCGGAACCAGTGGCGGGGTTTGGGGACTTGAACGGGGCTACTGCTTAATGATCGGAGGGACCGCAAGCGACGTAGCAAGACTGGATAGTGTGTTTTCGACGCTTGCACCTGGTGTTGATGCGGCGTCCCCGACACCGGGTCGCGCCAGCAATTCAGGAACCGCTGACCAAGGGTACTTGCATTGCGGGGGACATGGTTCGGGACACTTCGTGAAAATGGTTCACAACGGTATCGAGTACGGAATGATGGCGGCGTATGCCGAGGGCTTTCAGCTACTGTCCAATGCAGTTGAACAAATTGAGGGCTTCGACTTCGAGTGCGGTGAGGTTGCCGAGCTATGGCGCCGCGGGTCTGTGGTGGAGTCATGGTTGTTAGACCTCACGGCCAAAGCGCTCGTTGCCGATCCCAAGCTGGAAGAGCTTACCGGACGGGTAAGCGACTCCGGTGAAGGGCGGTGGACGGTACAAACCGCAGTAGAGCTTGGCGTGCCGGCACATGTTTTGGGCGCCGCGCTTTACCAGCGTTTCAGTTCTCGCGGCGAAGCCGACTTTGCCAATCGTACCTTATCGGCGATGCGCCGCGAGTTCGGCGGCCACAGCGAGAGTCAATAAACGTGGAAGTATTTTAGATGGATGCGGTGAGTGAAATTCGATGGCAGATATACGCGGACCCGGCGAAGACCGCTGCCGCGGCAGCAGACTACATTGCCGATTCAGCCGCTCGTCGTCTTGAGCAAGCGCCCTTTTTCTCGCTAGCGTTAAGCGGGGGCAGCACCCCAAAACTGATGCTTGCAGCCCTTCGAGAACTCGATGTGAATTGGAGCCGGGTATTGGTGTTCCAAGTCGATGAGCGTGTGGCGCCCGCCGCTGATCCGGCAAGAAACCTGCATTTGGTCCATGACGCCTTGGTCGCTACCGGCGTATTGCCAAGCGAGAACTTTCTTCCAATGCCGGTCGAGACAGTCGCGGATTCACCGGATCGCGCCGTGCAGGACTACACCACCACGCTTGTTGAGTCGGTTGGAAATCCGCCGGTCTTTGACCTTATCCATCTCGGCTTGGGGGACGACGGCCATACCGCTTCGTTGATTCCTGATCGCGGCGAAATCGAGCGCACCGACGCTGAGGTAATGCTTACCGAACCTTATCAAGGGCTCCCACGAATGACCGTGAGTCTGCCGCTGATCAATCGTGCCGCGCAACGCCTTTGGTTGGTCACCGGCGCTGGAAAGGCCGCGGCGCTTGCACAATTGCAAGCCGGCGACGCCACCATTCCAGCGGGACGCGTTTGTGTACCCAATAGCGTCGTGATTGCCGATGAGGCTGCCGCGGCAACGGTACGGGAACTGATCGCATAACGACAGATCAGAGACCTTAATTCTGAAACCGACGCGCTCGGTTGTTTTTCAAACTCAGAGGTGCACCCGCACCTCTCATTAAATGAGGAAGGACATCGTGATAAAGCTGGGGTACAAAGCATCCTCGGAACAATTTGCTCCAAGAGAGCTGTTGGATTTCGCCGTGCATGCTGAGACGGCGGGTTTCGACTCGATTTGGATCAGTGATCATTTTCAACCGTGGCGCCATAACGATGGGCACGCCCCTTTCTCGTTGTCCTGGCTCGGAGCGTTGGGGGAGCGCACGGAGCGCGTAATTATGGGCACCAGTGTCGCGACCCCCACTTTCAGATATCACCCATCGGTGATGGCCCAAGCGATTGGCACTTTGGGATCCATGTATCCTGAGCGGGTGATCCTTGGTGTCGGTACCGGCGAGTCCCTGAATGAAGTGCCTTCGACCGGAATGGAATGGCCACCATTCAAAGAACGTTTTCGCCGCCTCAAAGAATCCATCGAGCTGATGCGTGAGCTATGGACCAACGATCGCGTCAGTTTCGAGGGTGAGTATTACAAAACCGAAAACGCAACAATCTATGATCGACCTGAAAAACCTGTCCCGATCTACATTGCCGGTGCAGGCAAAACCGTGTCGCGCTTTGCTGGTCGCGTAGGCGATGGTTTTATCTGTACCAGTGGGAAGAAACCCGAGCTTTACAACGATACCCTACTACCGAACGTTGAGTATGGGATCGGCAAACGCGAAGCCGATCTGGCGCCGCCAGAATATATGATTGAGATGAAGGTGTCCTATGACACGGACCGCAGTGCGGCTATGGAGAACACGCGGCACTGGGCGGCGCTGGCGTTGTCGCCGGAAGAAAAAATGGGGGTGGAAGACCCGGCGGAGATGGAACGTCTTGCCGATGCCCTGCCGGTCGAACGCGCAGCGAGCCGCTGGATCGTATCCGACGACCCTGAAGAGCAGATCGCCGGTATCGAGCCTTATATCAAAATGGGATTCAAACATTTGGTGTTCCACGCGCCCGGACCCGATCAACGGCGATTTTTAGACCTTTACGCGCAGGATGTAATACCCAAATTACGCGAGCGATTCGGTTAACCGACAGCGCCCGAAGGCCTCCGCGCATAGGCATACCGGTGCGTGGCTGACGGGCGTTGGACCAATTGAAATTTTGTGGTGCATCACGCTCGGCGAGTCTCCCTAGACCGCGGGCATTGGTGTTTTGCTCGCGCACGCTTTCCTGGATTTCTTAAATCGCGTGTGTCCACTTTAGGTAGCATCGCGGCGATGCCGGCTTCGACGGTGTTGCCGCTTCTTGGTGCCGTGCAAACTGTTCGCTTGCTAAAACTCGTGGCCGCCCGCGCTGTCGGTTAGCGATTTCTCGCGGTCGCTTCGGTGTTGCCGACGTCGCTCCCCGTTTTGGCGCGAGGCGGTCCGCGCTTAGATCCGTAGATTCTAGTCGGGTAAATTGCCCTGTGGCTGGTGTGTATTCTGTTTGCGCCGGAAAGGCTAATCGCCCTATGTGGACTGTACTGCGATGCCTATATTGAGCAGCGAATCGCCACTAGGAACCTATCAATGTCGTTACCGACCAAAAACGCCGATCGCTCGACGGTTACTCGACGCGAGGCGCTGGCGCAGCTATCCCGCTTTGGGATCGCCGCGCCCTTGGCGCTCTCAATTTTGCACAGCGCTAATAGTGCTGCCGCTCATGCTTTGCTTGAACCTGGCGAGCTCGCGGGCGATATCAACGCTATGGTCAAAGCCAACAAACCGCCCGGGCTCACCGCAGTGCAGTCCTTTCGCCTCGTTGGCAATGACCTGCCTTGGAAACCCATTAATCTCACAGTTGAAAAGGGACAACAGATAACGTTTCTTCTTAGCGGTCGTTGGTGGCTTGTGAAAGAACTCGATATTTGGGTTGAACCAGGGCTTGCGTTTTTCGCGCGTGCCGGCGGCCAAAATCCAATTTATAACCCGCAAAGCAACACCGGTACTTTCGTGGCGCCACACAGCGGCGAGATTTCCATCGCGCGCGCAATCGGCGAGTGGCAAAACGATGAAGCGCAAGACGTTGCCACACCAAAAGAGGTTTATCAAAAAGCGGAAGGATGGATCGAAGGCGTTGCCTTGGTCTGGGATGCAGACCCGCTGGCCGGTTTGTCGAGCCTGTTGAAAGGCGGAGATAGCGCCGGGATCGTTGCCGAGGAAATCAATCGGCTTCGCTCGCAGCCACCCGATCCGCAAGGTTGGAAACCGCTCTATGTCACGGGAAACCCGGGGATCTTTTCATCCTGTGACAGCGGTCAAATTTGTTGTCACTCGCATAAGAATGCCTGTCTGCTCAAGAATGAATTTGATCTGCCGCTCAGCGCCGATGCGCAAATCGACTGGCGTTGGGTGGTCGAGGAGTTACCTTCCCGAAAAAGAGAGGACCAGCTACTGACGCACGATTATCTGTCCGTTGCCGTTGAGTTTGACGACGGCCAGGACCTCACCTACTTCTGGAGCTCCGAACTTCCAGTGGGCCAGGTCTTTCGTTGTCCGATCCCGAGTTGGGCGCCAATCGAGACGCATATGGTGTTGCGCTCAGGCCACGCCGAGCTTGGACAATGGAAGAGTGAATCGCGAAATCTCTTCGCCGACTACAAAGAGCATATTGGCGGCGATGCCAAACGGGTCGTTGGCGTGTGGTTGATCGCGCTTTCTTTCTTTCAGCGCGGCACTGGTAAGGCACGCTTTGCCGATATGAACGTGAGTGCAGGTGAACAAAGCAAGCGTCTGATTGCGTAAGCCGGCGCCATCACAAACGCGGTGGCGGGAGCGGCGCTAGCTTAACTCCACAAGATCGCCGACAGAGATCCGGCCAGCTTTGATAACCGTCGCATACGCTCCCGCATTCTGACCGGAGACACGCAGAATAGTTTTCAAAACATTGCGATCGTCCGGGAGCGAGCCGGTGGCGCGCGTTGTCATGGAACAACGGACTGTTGGCACTTCGCATTTGATCTCGACTGACCCGATGCGCAGTATTTTTCCGCACCATTTTTCTTCAGCCAGGCCAGGCTCCGCTTCATCAACCAGGAAGTTAGGTCGGAAACGGCCAACTTCGAATTCGGACTCAGGGGCTTCCTTGCGCAGATGATCGAGCCAACTAGTGGTGAGCAACTGGACGGGGAACGCGTCGAAATAAGTCCCACGTGGCGACGTGAATTCCATAAGCTCCGCCATCACCTCTTCAGGCATGGTGCTGAGATCGGGCATCGGATCTTCGGGACGACGCCCTAATAATTCTCTCAGTGTGGTCTCGTCGAGTGCCTGCGTGCGCCGATAGTGGTCGCTGTCCTCCTTCGGGCGTAGCGGGTGCAGTGTGACCTCGCGTCCAAGAAATTCCGACAAATGTTGGTTGGCGTCATCGCTATCGGCGGGCAACGATTGGCCCCCTGGCAATGTGATCGTCGCGACTGGGATGTGTGTCGGACCAGGTTCTTCGCTATAGCGGGCTTCGCAGGTCATTAGCTTTGGGAAATTCTTGGCGCCCCGAATTTCGCCACTCTTCTCGTCGCGAACTGCCCATCCGCGGTCGCCCCACAAGCCCAAAGGGCCAATGTCGCAACTCGTCAACGCTTCGCCGCGCATGGATTTAACAGGATAGCGATGGATTTCCGCGATTTTTCCTACGACGCTCATCGAATTCTCCAAATCTTCGGCAAAAATGCTGATAACTCTTAGTCGAAAGCCTCGCGGATCCGCAGCGCCCGTGCAAGCCCATCGTTGGCCTCCAACAACGTGCGTTTGAGAAAGTCCGGTAGGTTTTCTTCTTTGAGTAAAATTTCCGAACGTTCAAGGATCTTCGGGTCAACGAATGCATAGGGAAACAGACCACCCCCAAAGGCGCGGACGTAATAATGGCCGTGGGTCGAGGCGAGCCCAGGCAAGGCGCTGAAATATTCATCAGCGTAGCGTTCGGTGAGCTCACGCTGCTCGCGCTGAAAAAAACCGCGCATGCCAGCACGCAAAAGATTTAGGGGCTGGGCATCACCGGAGACAAATTCCTGCCAGGCGTCAGCTTTGATTTTTGGATCAGGCAACGAGACCTGAGCCGCATAGGCATTTTGCTGACCGCGCGAACTTGGATCGCGTTGTCGCTCAGACCCGAGGAGTTTTTCCGCCTGCGGATACCCGAGTACGGCCAAACGGTTGATAATGCTCCAGCGCTTTTCTTGATCGATAGTGAGCCCGGGAACGACATCGTTGGTATTAAGGAGATCGGCAAGCCGGTTTTGTTCGCCTGCAGTCGTTACTGTCGCGACGAAATATTTAAACCAACTCTTCTGTAAATCAGACCCCGCCGGCACATTATGCAAGCGCTCCCAAACCATCGTTTGCGCGCGACTCATGTAATCGGCCCGAAGACTTTCGGAAATGTAGCTATTAAGAGCCGGCTGCAAGCGATACCGAAAAGAATCGATCAGATTTGCGTCGTCTTCCAACCCGGCCTTGGCGAGAAACAAGTCGAGGTAGACGGTGGGCGAGATTTTCTCATCTCGAACCATGTACCAAACGCCCTGCCAAGCGGCGGTACGAAGGTTCGCGGGTAATTTCTCCATGTGTGCCATCGCAAAGTCGATGCTGCGCTCATCTAAAAAGACTTTCGCGTAGGCATAATCTTCGTAGTTGACATAAATAAAATCCGGAGCGACTTGCCCCTCTAAGCCAGCGATTTCTTGAGTATTGCTATCGATGTTCGCATCAAGAGTTGTTCTTTTGGTGAGTTCACTGCCTTGCCTGTCGAACAAAGCGATCTTGAGTCGATGCTCACGGAGCTTCTTATCGCCATTGCCGGGCCCTTGCACGATTTCGAAATCGACGATTTTCCCGCTGGCGTCGATCGCGTAACGCGGCGCGAGGGTATTGATCCCGGCGGTGCGCAACCATTGGCGCGACCAAGCGGTGAGGTCGAGTCCAGCAGCGGTAGCAATGGCGTTGACAAAATCGGCCCGGCTCGCGTTTCGCCAAAGATGGTCTTTCAAGAATTTCGAGACCCCTCGGCGGAAATTGTCGGGCCCGACCCGAAATGCCAACTGCTTAAGCACCGAGGAGCCTTTGGAATAGGTGATCCCATCGAAATTCGAAAAAGCGGTTAATGTGTCGGGAACCGGGGTTTCGATCGGATGAGTTGTTGGCAACTGGTCCTGCCAATAGGCCCAGCCCTTACTGCGCGCGAAGCTATCCCACGCATCATCGCTAAACCGTGTGGCCTCGGCCATGGCGAGATGCGCCATATAGGTTGCGAAACTTTCGTTCAGCCACAAATCGTTCCACCAACGCATAGTGACCATATTGCCAAACCACATATGCGCCATTTCGTGGAGCAATGTATTGGCCCGTCGCATGAGGTCGGCCTTCGTCGGTTCGTGTCGATAGATGTAACGGTCGTTAAAAATTACCGCGCCGACGTTTTCCATTGCGCCGGGATTGAATTCAGGAACGAAGATTTGGTCGTATTTACGAAATGGATAGGCAATGTCGAAATAGGATTCAAAGAAACGCATCCCTTCGCGCGTCAAGTCAAAAAGCGCCTCAGCATCAACATATTGCGCCATGGATTGCACCGCTAGGATCCGGCTTGGATACTTTGCTTGCGCGTCCTCCCAAACCCTGAAGGGCCCGGCAATCAAGGCGAATAAATACGTTGAGAAACGTTCGGTTTTGGCGAACCGGTGTTGGGTAATCGCGCCTTCGGTGTTGGCTTCAAGCGTGGGCGCATTTGCAACGATCTGCCAGGACGATGGCGCATTTACTGAGACCGTAAACGCCGCCTTGAGATCAGGTTGATCAAAACACGGAAACACCCGGTTAGCGAGATAAGGTTCAAGATTCGTGAACAGATAAACATGCCCGTCGGCTGCGTCAAGCGCGCGATGCAGACCATTACCATCGGTGCTGTAAGCATTTCTAAACGAAATTTGAACCTGGTTGGGGCCAATTTGGAGGTACTTTGGGGCCAACATGATCCGGTGCTGGTCGCGCTGAGGTTTGGCTACGATAGTGCCGTTAATGGATAGCCGTTGCGCCGTATCGCCGCTGTAATCGAGGGCGAGTGCGGTGCTGGTGTCGTTAAGTTCAAAGGTGATGGTGGCGCTGCCCTCGTACTCAGGCGAGGTTTCGTCAAACTTAAATTCCAGGATGTAGTCGACCGCCGCGACGCGGGCGGCGCGTTGCTCGGCGTCGTGGAAAGTTAGCAGCGGATCGGCAAAGACGGAGGGGCCAGCGAGGAATTGCATCGCGAGCACCAGGATCGGTATTGACTTTAAAAAGGATTTAATCGTCAGGCTCCCATTACTTTTGGCGCTACGATAGGTCTTTCGACATCACACTACGCACTAATTTCAATTGTGAATGAAGACCTCGCGGTTTTTTGGGAATCGCCGCCTTAAGCCGCCACCTGGCGGGCTTCGATTGCTTCGTTGAGGTTTTGCATTAATGTCGCGGTCTCCTGCCAATCGATGCAGGCATCGGTCACTGACACCCCATAGCGCAAGCCATTAGCCAAATCGAGCGGCTGCTTGCCCGCGACGAGGTTGCTTTCGACCATAACGCCGATAATCGAATCATTGCCGTCGTTGATTTGTTCGATGATCGATTGCAGCACCTTGCCTTGCTTCTTATGGTCCTTACCCGAATTGGCGTGCGAGCAATCCACCATAATCGACGGTAGCGTAGCGATCCCGGTCAGCGCGGCCTCGGCCTCCTTAACGTGCTTGGCGGAGTAGTTTGGTCCATGACTGCCACCGCGCAGTACGATGTGGGCGTGGGGATTGCCGGTGGTATGGATCAGGCTGACTTGACCCTCCGGGTTTATTCCCATGAAGCGATGGGGAGTGGTCGCAGCCTCGAGTGCATTGATAGCGACGTTCAGTGATCCGTCCGTGCCATTCTTAAAGCCGACGGCGCAGCTCAAGCCCGATGCCATCTCGCGGTGGGTTTGAGATTCGGTGGTGCGCGCGCCGATGGCCGACCATGAGATCAAATCCTGAAGGTACTGCGGAATGATCGGATCGAGTGCTTCGGTGGCGAGCGGCAGGCCCATCGCAGCGATGTCCAATAGCAATTGGCGGGCGATCCGCAACCCGTCGCCAACGAGGCAGCTATCGTCCAAGTAGGGATCATTAATCAGCCCTTTCCAGCCGACCGTTGTGCGTGGTTTTTCGAAATAGGCACGCATCACCAGTAGCACGTTAGGCACTTCTGTTTGCAGTGCCGCTAAATGCTTCGCATAGTCGAGCGCGGCCGCCGGGTCGTGTATGGAGCAGGGTCCTACGATGGCCAGCAATCGTGCCGATTTGCGAGCGACGATATCGCACACTTGGTGTCGGGTTTGCTGCACGATGCCGCCAATTTCATGGGTGAGCGGCAACGCTGCTTTCAATGCCTGCGGTGTGACCAACACCTCATGTGTTGCGACGTTAACGTTTTCGATGCGCATCGCTGCGTCCTCCTAGGGGCGTGCGAAAAGACACGCCGTTTGCTTAAACGTCTGGGAGGCAGTGGTTGACTTTAAGGGTGGAAGGCAACAACTGCCTTCCGACGAGAAGGCAGGCTAGCCGAAGCTAAAGTAGCTAAAGCTTGCGAAACCTTCGAAATGAATCTGATCGCCGCCATGCCGGGCTGTGGTTGCGCAACGCACGGCCTGACGCTCACCGTTCGGTCGGTCGAAATCGACAACCGCGTTGTGCGTTCGTGCTTGCATGTGTCCCTAGCCAGTAATGATCGAGAGGGCGGGATCTTACGCTTGCCAATTTGGAATGCAAGCAAAAAACGCTGGCCGGCAGCTCAATTTTCCTTGTAATCAGGCGCTGCGTGCACGGCAGCGACTGGGTGCAGAACTCCAGCCGATCATTTTTCCTGTATTCGATAATAGATGGACGGCTCGACGTGTCATCGCTGAGCCTAGGTTTTGGTGGCGCGACTTCGCGAGTGCGCTAACCGCATGCGAGAAGTGCCCGTGCCGTCGGTTCTGAAACAACACTCATGGCGCCAGTAGCGGTTGTGATGCTGTCGAAGCTGAAATTACCAGCACGTTTCCAAGATCCGAGATTAAGGAAGGCAACTGATGAAATAGCTTGGTCGTCGTTGAAGCGGGGAAACTGTCATCGACGGTTTCTATGGTGATCACACCAGCCTCACCGGCAACGATGACGTTGATGGTAGCGGGAGGGCATCTGTCCTAAATGTCGAAAGCCAAAAAAAAGGCCGCGGGTTGAAACCGGCGGCCTTTTCTCAATGGACTGACATGTTGGTTAGTAAAAATCGCCCCAGCGATCTTTACGGTTGCGGTACTTCCGTGGGCGACGCCGCTTCACGCCATCGCCACCAACGGTGACCTCTGAACCATCAAACAAGGTGAGTTCGAAACCACCGAACCCAGCGGCGCGGGTATTTGCATAGTCTTGCAGAATACCCAACGCAACTTGTTCGCCTAAGAACAGACCATCAATACCATCTGAACGATAGTGCACACCTGCGGTGTCGCGACCGATGGAGATATTGGCGGCCAGTTTATCGATCTCACCGCCCACGGTTAAAGCGTCACCGGTCCAAGGGTTCAGCGTTAATCCGTCTGCGCTGGCTTCGACGGGCGCGGGGATCTCGTAGTCTTCATTGAAGTAGGCTTTGAGAATCGTGCCGCAAGCCCCCGCCACAGTCGCGTGGCCAGCCGGGTAGGCCGGGTGAGTTGGTGAGCCTTCCGGATAGGCGAGCGGCAGGAACAGGTTGCCGTTGTTCAAGAGCAAGTAAGAAACGGCGTCGCTATCGAACAGCTCTTGATTAATGTCATAGCTGCGTTGTCCCGTCGATTGAAAATGCGCGCGCCCGGCGAATGTTTCGGGACGTAATCGACGATGCACCTGCCACTTTTGAAACCACGCCGCCAGCAGGGCCGAGCGGCCTACTTTGGCGACCATGTCGACCACTTCGGCGCCCCCAAATGTTGCAAAGGCACCTTGGGTGTTTGAAGCCAAATACGGGTTGTTGGGATCGATTGCGTCGGCACCATAACCCAACAGGATCAGCGCGGCGGTGAGATATGCTTGATAGAGCACATCACCATGCACGTATTCTGCAAGATCTCGGCCGGTTGCAATGTGGCGGGCAGAAGCGTCGAAGATCGCCGGTCCGGCGGGTACGGCGCCGCGCTGAATGGCGAGCCAGTCAGCCTCTGTCGCGCCAAATCCCTGCCCGGCTAACGGCATCTTGAACTGTTGGCTCAAATCGGCGAGCCCCCAGCTTGTCGGCGCCCATAGGAATTGACTGATGTAAGGGCCGACGAGGTCGCCGGGGGTTTCACCGCGGAACAGGTTAGCCGGCGTGATGGGATCCCCGGTGCCCATTTTCACCGTGAAATTATCCATGTCCGCGGCCGCCTGCGCGATTAAAGGATCAGTTCCATATTCGCTAAATGGGATATCGCGGGTAATGGCTTGCCAATACACTTCTCCCATCTCCGCGGCAATGGCATCGGAATTGAACGCAGGTGCCGGTGGCATGCGCAAGGACCACGAATCGGGTCCCATCACGTCGAATGCGACCGATGCCAGAGGGTTTGCGAGCGCCCTTTCGTTAACCGGGGACAGCGGCACCTGCTCCATTGCCTCGAAGCTGCCCTTGCGCAGAGCGCGTCTCAATTCGCGATAAGCGCTGCGATCAACTTCTCCAAATTCATTTTGCGGTAAGGTTTTGAAAAACGCGCCGCGTAGATCCCGGTATTTCTTTTCGTCTCCGTTATTCTTCGGTGGTTTCGGGTTGAAGTTACTAAGGTAGGCCGATGCGGCCCATTTGCGTTTTTCAAAGGCCTCCAAGGCACGCTTTTTCAGCGCTTGTGTCGTCGTCGTCTTCTGCGGCGCGGCCTGTGCGGCGGTTGCCCCGAGTAGTGTGCCGCCGCCGGCAATGATGCTGCCGGTAGCTGCGGTTTTGGTCATGAAGCGGCGACGGCTAACGTCCTCCACTACCTGACTTTCGTCGGTGTCTTTCATATGCATCTCCTGATTTTTGGGACACGGTTATCCCCTATCCTCTGCGGGAATTCGGGTGATCGGTGTGGCACTTCTTTGATGCGCCATCATTTATTTTGTCCGTCACACATTGTGCATAATCAGCCGGTGTTTCGCGACCGCTGGAAATGCAAGAAAGTGTGTCGGCTGTCTCACAATCGTATCCCTCGATTGAGGTCCTCGATTTGAGGGTTTAGTTTGATGGATTAAGTGTCACGCTCGGCATTGCCAAACAAAAGAAAGTTCCCGGGTGCTCGAAGGGGTCGGGCACCCGGGACAACAGCGCCTTATTCGCGCCAAGGGGGGGAGGGATATTTACTGCGCCGCCAGGTCATCCCGCTGTCGCTGACGGTCCGGCTTACATGCCAGAACATCGCCAATCTGCGTACAGGATCCCGATCTAGTCCGATTGCCACGACTCACCGAGCATTCAGTGCCCGCCGGCAAGTCGCGGCACGCATCAATTGCGAACTGCGGAGGTTGGCGAAATTGCCCGCCACCGCGGCTCTCGCCGCGACAGCGTAATTCGTTTTTCGCCAATTCACAGCGACCATCGACGTATCCGCGCCGGCCTTCAAAGCTGCAAACGGCGCCTTGCGCTGCGCCGTCGCATGCATCGGCGGCGGCTTGGGCGCGCGGGGCATCGAAAGCAGGCGGAAGTGCAAGGTCTTCCGCTGCGAGGGCTGTGATCGAAGCGGCGCAACACATCATAAGCGTTAAAATTTTCATTGGTCTCACATCAAACGCTCCGATGCCATGGCAAGCTCTGCGAGTTGTGCCTGTTGCTCCTCGGTGAACAACGCGATGAGCGCTTGACGGTAACGGAACTGCAAAACGATGAGTTCGTTAAGCGCAAATTGCCTAGCGCTCAACAATTTTCTGAGCAGCGGTTCGTCAAGACCGGCCACAACCTGAGGGTCTCGCAGGTCACGTTCGGCGCGCACCAGCATGTCAAGGTAGGGTTCGGCCTCATGGTTTAGTGTGGCGATTTCGGCATCGAACACTTTGCGCTGTTCATCTGAGAGCTCGAGTTTCTCCAAGATTTTGCCTTGGTCTAACACCGACCACGTCGGGTCGTCATAAAATCCTGTTGGTGTTGCGCCAGCCGCTATTGTGGTTACCAGAGATAACGCCAGACAGGCCGCGTAGATATGTTTTTTCATTTCAATTCTCCTATCCAATAACATAACCGCGCCCCGCCAAGCAGGTTGAGAACGC
>JBCCEV010000015.1:0-41725 GCA_039030125.1 Pseudomonadota bacterium
GGGCCTTGTCGATGGTGCGCGACAGCTTGTCCCACTCCACCAGAACCGCCTCGGTGGCGCCGGTGCCGATATTGAACTTGATTTCGTCGAGGGCTTGCAGGTTGGTGGGGTCCGAAACCCCGATAAACACTCGATTGCCGCGCTTGAACAGGGGCAGCGCGTTGTGTTTTTCGATGAGTTCCTGGTCGACCAGCTTGACGGTGTCTTGGTCGACCTCCATCACGTCGATGTCCAGCAGCGGTACACCGAACTCTTCCGATGCCGCATGGGCAACAGCGCGCGCGTCGGTGAGTTTATTCTCAACGACATGCTTGACGAAGGATTCTTTGTTGCTGAGGGCTTCTTGGAAGGCTTCGGCGGCCGTTTCTTCCTCCAACAAGCCGTCCATGACCAACTTCCGGGCGAGGCCTGTCAATTGCACGCGATTCGTCGTTGCGGCCATAGCGATTTTTCCCAGGTTCGATCGTTGTTATGCCGGCAGAAATACTAGTGGATCCGCCCCTAAATGGCCACCAGTATTAGTGATTTTTATGACGCATCGCAAAAAATCAGGCCGCGTTCCGGGTCTGCCGTCCGAGCTCCAATTCACCACCCTGCGCACTGATCTCCACCGTGTCACCGGGACTGAACCGGTCCTCCAAGATTGCTTGCGCGAGCGGCGTCTCCACCAGGTTCTGCAGCGCCCGTTTGAGGGGCCGGGCACCATAGGTAGGGTCGTAACCGGCTTCCACCAGCACATCGAGCGCGCTCGGGGTGATTTCCAAGCCAAGCTCCCTCTCGGCGAGTCGCATTCTTAGGCCATTAATTTGGATATCCGCGATGCGCTGCAACTGGCTGCGCTCAAGGCTATGGAAGACCACCAACTCATCGATCCGATTGATGAATTCGGGCTTAAAGTAGGCACCAACTTGATCCATGACCTGCAGTCGCATTTGGTCGTAGTCGTCCTCGGCGGTAAAGCCTTGGATCACATCCGAGCCTAAATTCGAAGTCATGACGATAATGGCGTTGCGAAAATCGACGGTTCGCCCGTGCCCATCGGTCAATCGCCCGTCGTCCAGAACCTGGAGCAGGATATTGAAGACATCGGTATGGGCTTTCTCTATTTCATCCAACAGAAGCACGGAGTAGGGCTTGCGCCTGACGGTCTCGGTCAGATAGCCGCCTTCTTCGTAGCCCACGTAACCTGGCGGGGCGCCGATCAGGCGCGCGACCGCGTGTTTTTCCATGTATTCGGACATGTCGATGCGGACCAGCGCGTCCTCGGTGTCAAAAAGAAATGCCGCCAAGGCTTTGCACAGCTCGGTCTTGCCAACGCCGGTGGGCCCCAAGAAAAGAAATGAACCATTCGGACGGCGGGGATCTGACAATCCCGCGCGTGAGCGGCGGATCGCGTTCGCAACCGCGCTAACGGCTTCTTCTTGACCGATCACGCGGGAATGAAGATGTTCTTCGATACGCAGCAGTTTGTCCTTCTCGCCTTCCATCATTTTTGCGACCGGCACGCCGGTCCATTTCGAAACAATTTCGGCGATCTCTTCATCGGTGACCCGATTGCGCAGTAGTTGATTGCCGTCGGGATTATCAACTTGGGTTTCGGCGATGCGCTTTTCCAGCGCCGGAATCTCGCCGTATTGCAACTCCGACATGCGGTTTAAATCTCCGCCGCGTTTAGCGTTCTCGAATTCGAGTCGAGCATTTTCCAACTCGGCTTTCATGGTGTGGGTGCCATGCAGCTTTGATTTTTCTCGTTTCCAGATCTCCTCGAGTTCTCCGAACTCCGTTTCGACTTCGGCAATTTGAGTTTCAAGATCCGACAGCCGTCGCTGCGAGGCTTCATCAGACTCTTTTCTTAATGCCTCCCGTTCGATCTTCAGCTGAATAAGTCGGCGCTCGAGGCGGTCCATAGCCTCCGGCTTGGAATCGATCTCGATGCTGATCCGGCTCGCCGCCTCATCGATGAGATCGATCGCTTTATCCGGCAGCTGGCGGTCGGTGATATAACGGCTCGAGAGATGAGCGGCGGCCACGATCGCGGGGTCGGTTATTTCCACGCCATGATGGACGGCGTAACGGTCTTTTAGACCGCGTAGGATAGCCACGGTGTCCTCAAGCGTGGGCTCATCGACCAGAACTTTTTGGAATCGTCTTTCCAAGGCTGCGTCCTTCTCGACGTAGCTCCGATATTCATCGAGCGTTGTCGCACCGATACAGTGAAGCTCGCCGCGCGCGAGGGCCGGCTTGAGCATGTTGCCGGCGTCCATCGCACCCTCGGCTTTTCCAGCACCCACCATGGTGTGGAGCTCATCAATGAATAAAATCACCTGACCTTCGAGTTTATCTAGGTCGGACAATACAGCTTTCAGTCTTTCTTCAAAGTCGCCCCGAAACTTAGCGCCGGCAATTAAGGCGCCCATGTCCAAGGCGAGTACCCGTTTGTGCTTAAGCCCTTCGGGGACCTCGGCGTTGACGATGCGCTGCGCTAAACCTTCGACGATTGCTGTTTTGCCAACACCGGGCTCACCAATCAACACCGGATTATTTTTGGTCCGGCGCTGCAAAACTTGGATGGTTCGACGGATCTCCTCGTCGCGACCAATGACAGGATCAAGTTTGCCTTCCTCGGCTTGGTGCGTGAGGTCTAAGGTGTATTTTTCCAGCGCTTGGCGATTGTCCTCGGCATCGGGATCGTTAACACCACGTCCATCGCGCATCCGCTCGATGGCGGCGGCCAAGCGGCTTTCCTCTAAACCGCAGCTCTTCAACACCCGAGCGGTGTCCCCTTCACTGCGCAGGACGCCGAGCAAAAACAGCTCCGAGGATACGTATTCATCGTTGCGCTCTGCGGCGAGTTTATCGGCGTTGTTTAATGCTTTGATCAGCTCTCGAGACGGTTGCACATCGGCCGCGTTGCCGCTCACCGTTGGCAGCTCAGCCAGGGTTTTTTGGATGGCACCGCGCACCTCATTGGAATCAGCGCCGGTGTTGAGCAGGAGCCGAGAGACGATACTGTCCTTTTCGTCGAGCTCGGCTGCCAAGACGTGCGCGGGCTCGATGAATTGGTGATCGTTGGAGAGCGCTAAGCTTTGCGCATCGCCTAGCAGCGCCTGCAATTTGTGCGTGAGTTTATCTGCGCGCATCGTGAGCAACCCTTGGAATCGAGACTTGCTTTAAATGTGGGGGGCGCCAGCACTTATTTCAAGTCAATTGGACTGCGGACATCGCTAACTAATAAACACCAATATCTAGATAAGAACGCGATATCTTGTTGATCGCCACCGCGAAAGCAGCGGTGCGCAGATCATGCACTTGTGGGTTTGATTGCAGCTCTTCGCGGATCTGCTGGTAGGCTAAGCGCATAGTGTCATCGAGCCCTGAGCGAACCAAATCCAGCTCGTCGGCACCGCCGCTCAGTTCCTTTTTCATCACATCGGGCACCTTGTTGCCGGTGACTTCTTCGAGCAACTTGACGTTGGCAGTACCGCGCATCTCGTCAAATCTACGCTCCATTCTGCCGAAACGAATATGCGCGAGATTACGGATCCACTCGAAGTAAGACACCGTAACGCCGCCGGCATTAGCGTAAGCATCAGGGATGACGGTGACACCGCGCTCACGCAGGATTTGATCCGCCTCATAGGTAATCGGGCCGTTCGCCGCTTCGCAGATCAGCCGCGCCTGAATGTTAGGCGCATTGCTCTGTGTGATCTGTGCCTCTAGCGCTGCTGGAATCAGGATATCGCATGGGAGCTCAAGCGCCTCAGCCCCGCTATCTATGAATTTCGCGCCTGGGAAGCCAGCGAGCCCACCGCGTTCATTAAGGTGCTCGCGAACTGCTTCAACATGAAGGCCGCGCTGTTCGATCAGAGCACCGTCGCGTTCAATGATGCCAATGATTTTTGCATCGTCCTCTTCCTCAAGGATTTTACCGGCGTGAAAGCCTACATTTCCCAAACCCTGGATTACGACAGATTTGCCTGCCAGCGTACCTTCCAGTCCCGCGGCCTTCGCATCTTCTCGGTGGCGAAAAAACTCACGGAGCGCGAACACGACGCCGCGCCCGGTTGCTTCTTTACGCCCGCGAATTCCACCGTGGGCAACGGGTTTGCCCGTCACCGCGGCGGCGTGATTGATATCCTCGGGGAACAGCACCTTGTAGGTGTCCATCATCCAAGCCATTTCACGTTCGCCGGTTCCCATATCCGGTGCGGGCACGTTGGTTGAGGGGCTAAGAAAGCCGCGCCGCGCAAGTTCGCGCGCAAAACGGCGAGTAATGAGCTGCATTTCCGAGCGGTCGTAATTGCTCGGGTCGATCAATAGACCGCCTTTGGAGCCGCCAAAGGGTACGTCAACGATAGCGCATTTGTAGGTCATCAAAGCGGCGAGTGCTTCAACTTCATCCTGATCGACGATTGGCGCGAAGCGGATCCCGCCCTTGGCGGGAAGACGATGTGTGCTGTGTACGGCTCGCCAGCCAGTGAAGTTCTGTACTTCACCGCGAATCTCAACGGGGAACGAGACCTGCAAAACGGCATTGCAGGATTTAATCGCCTCGCGGATCCCTGCATCAAGTTGCAGCGCGTCAAACGCGTGGTCGGCCATGCGGCTAACGCTGCCGCTGAAAGACCATGTGCCCGGCATACTGAGATCGTTCATGTTGCCCATCCTGTCGGCTTGGTATGGGTCGTTATCGTCGATTGCGAGCGAGATCTTTAACCCGCTGCGCGATGGTCGGCAGCTATGAATCCCGCCAGATGAGAGCCGCCATGCGTCCGGTGGCGCCGTCGCGTCGATATGAAAAAAAATCATCGCTTTGGCTGAACACACAACTGTGATCGATAGCGACCTCAGCGATTCCCAAGGCTTCAAGCTGAATCGCGGCGATGCGTTTTAAATCCAGGAAGATGCTTTCATCGCGCCATTCAAAGGCGCTGGCGTAGCTGGCGTCGATGGATATAAATTGATCGAAAAGTTGCCGGCCTACTTCGTAATGCGCGACGCTGATCGCTGGACCTATCCACGCGATGAGGTCGCCCGCCCGACATGGCAGTGCCGAGATCGTGGCGGCCAGAACGCCTCGCAGGAGACCACGCCAGCCGGCATGGGCGACGCTAATAACACTTCCGTCGCGGCTCGCAATCAGTACCGGCAAACAATCGGCAACCATCACGGCTAATGTGATATCGCAGCGGTCGTACCACGCAGCGTCCGCGAGCGGCGGTGTCTTGGACACCGACGCGCGCACACAGCGCGCCGTGTGTTGTTGGTTTAACCACAAGACCTCGGTTGGACACGCGAGGGCATCGACCAGCGCGCGTCTGTTGTTCTCTACACTTGCCCTATCGTCGCCGACGTGAACGGCGAGATTGAATGAGCTAAACGGCGAGCGACTAAATCCGTTGTTACGCAAGGCGAAGGCGGCCTTCACGTTTGACGCGGCGGCCCACCGTGGGCTCAAAAAGCTAGGCATTGATCTCGGCATCTTCGTCCAATAGCGAAAGCAGTTCGGCCATATCGTCAGGCAGTCGAGTCTCGAAGCACATCGGCGCAGCGCTCGTTGGATGCGTAAACGCGAGTTCGCGGGCGTGCAATGCTTGCCTGGAAAACGATTCCAAGCCATCGCGCAAGGCGCTCAGTGGGCTCCTCGGCAGGTGCAACTTAGCGCCATATTGCTTATCTCCAACTAGCGGATAGCCGTAGTGAGCCAAGTGGACACGGATTTGATGCGTGCGTCCCGTCTCTAGTTCGATTTGGAGCAACGCATGCGCGCGGAATTTCTTCTCAATGCGAAAGCGAGTGATTGCAGGCCGCCCGCTCTCGGTGACGCGCTGTTTTTTCCGATTGCGGGTATCGCGACCAATCGGCTGGTTGATCGTGGCGCCAGAAACAGGCACGCCATTTGTTATCGCGCTGTATCTGCGTTTGATATTGCGGGCCGCCATTTCACTGACTAACTGTCGGTGGACGTCCAGCGTTTTGGCGACCAACAGCAAGCCAGAGGTGTTCTTGTCGATGCGATGGATCAATCCGGCCCGTGGCAGTTTGGCGAGCGTGCGGTCATGACCGACCAGCCCGTTGATCAGCGTCAGCGTTTTGTTGCCGGCGCCAGGGTGAACCACAACGCCGGGGGGTTTGTTCACGACCAGGATGTCGTGATCTTCAAACTCCACATCAAAAGGGACATCTTGGGCGATGAGCTTATCGTCCGCTTCAACGAGGACATCAATTGATAACACATCGCCGGCCGCGACTTTATCGCGCGGGCGTGCCGCCGCGCCGTTGACCGTCAATGCCCCTTCTTTAATCCAGCGCTGGAGCAGGGCCCGGGAATATTGGCTAAAAAGCTCAGCGGCGGCTTGATCAAAGCGACGATTCGCCGTTTGTTCGCCCACTTCGAATTGCTGTTGAATTCTAGCCATAAATGAAAAATCGCGGGCCCGATCTGTGGCGAGTTGTGCACGCGCACTTTAGAATATGCTAATGATAGATGCTAAAACCTACCTTTCAGTCGCGCGCGGCGCCCAAATCCCGTTGCTCCTTGCACTCCTTGTGCCCCTGCTTAGCGCTTGCGGCTACTTTCAAAGCGAGCATGGTCGCGACAAGGAGCTTGCGAGTTGGCCGGAGGAAAAACTTTACTACGCAGCCAAAGATCGCCTTGATGCGGGTTCATGTACGGGCGCGATTGAATACTACGAAAAACTGCAAACACGTTACCCATTTGGGGTCTATGCTCCGCAATCGCAGCTCGAGCTCGGTTACTGCTACTACAAAACCGAGGAGCCCGGCGCTGCAATGGCATCCGTCGATCGGTTCCTCAAACTGTATCCAACCAATTCCAACACTGATTACGCCTATTATCTGCGCGGCCTGATCAACTTCAATCGTGGTCAAGGTCTCACGCAACGTTACATTCCGCGCGACCCGTCACAACGAGACCCTGGCGCGGCGCTCGAGGCGTTTCAGGATTTTGGCGATTTGATTCGACTCTACCCTGAAAGCAAGTACGTCGACGACGCATCGCAGCGGATGGTGCATTTGCGCAACGTCCTCGCACAACACGAAGTTAACGTCGCAAATTTTTATATGCGCCGAGGTGCCACGGTGGCGGCGGCAAACCGCGCGCGCAGCGTCGTGGAGCGGTTTCAACAGACACCGGCAATGCCCGAAGCGTTAGTGTTGCTCGCTAAATCTTACAAGGTGTTGGAGATGGATGATTTGGCCGCTGACGTGCTGCGAGTACTGGAGACCAACTATCCTAACCACCCGGGGATTGAGGAAGTGAAGATCACCGCGGTCCAATAGTCTCTCATTTGAGCACAGGCTGTTGCTCGCTATAGCGCGAAGTGATCGGAAAGCGGCGGTCGCGACCGAACGCCCGACGAGTGATCTTGACTCCTGGAGCCGCCTGTCTTCGTTTGTATTCGTTACGATCAACCATACCTGCTACCCGCTTAGCGGTCTCAAGGTCAAAACCCTCGTTGGCAATTTCGCGCGGCGTCATGTCCCTTTCGATATAGCGCTCAAGGATCGGATCCAAGATCTCATAGGGAGGTAGGGAGTCGGTGTCCTTTTGATCGGGCGCAAGCTCGGCACTCGGCGGTCGCTCGATAACGCGGTTTGGGATGACCTGCGAGATTGTATTGCGGTAATTCGCAAGCTCGTACACCAGCATTTTCGGAATATCTTTAAGCGGCGCAAAACCGCCTGCCATGTCGCCATAGAGGGTTGCGTAACCAACTGACATCTCGCTCTTGTTACCGGTTGCGAGCACGATCTTGCCCTCGGCGTTGGATAAGGCCATGAGGATCAAGCCGCGGCAGCGGGCCTGCATATTTTCTTGTGCCGCGCCTGCTTTTAGATCGGCCACAACAGGCTCGATGATTTGGGTGAACGCGGAGAAAGGTTCTTCAATCGAAACAACGTGGCATTGGCAGCCTTCAGATCGCGCTTGCGCTAACGCGTCGTCAATACTCATCTGCGCCGTATAACGTGATGGCATCGAAACCGCGACAACATTCTCAGCGCCAATTGCATCGACCGCTACCGCCAGGGTTAATGCCGAATCGATGCCGCCGGAAAGACCCAGCACGCATCCTTTAAAGCGATTCTTATCGATGTAATCACGAACCCCGGTAACGAGTGCTTGATAAATCGACGCCAGTTCAGATTTCTCGCCGGTGCTGTCGCCGTGAAGGCTAATTCCAGTATCGGTCCTTGAAATCTCCAAGTCGAACAAGGTTTCAGCGAACTGTGGTGCGCGCGCGGCAACCGCGCCGTCCGCATTCAACGCCAACGAGCTGCCGTCGAAGACAAGTTCGTCTTGCCCTCCGATAATGTTGGTGTAGACGATGGGGAGACCACCGGCCTGTGCCGCGGCGCGCAGCGCCGTAAGTCGTTCCTCATACTTACCACGATTGTAGGGAGAGGCGTTGATATTAAAAATAACTTCGGCCCCGGCTTTGGCGTTCGCCTGTGAGGTTTCGATTTGCCAAATATCCTCGCAGATACTTAAGCCGATCTGAAAACCACCGATAGTGGTGACCACCGGACCCTCGCCAGGTTCGAAATATCGCTTCTCGTCGAAAACGGCATAATTTGGGAGTGCTTGTTTATCGTAGCGGGCGATGCACTCGCCGCTTGCGAAGACCGAGGCACTGTTGAACAAGCCCGCTTCGGTGGTTCGCGGGTGTCCAACGACAATGGTGACCTCTTGCGAGGCCTGTGCGATTTCGTCCAGACAAAGATCGACTCGGCGCTGTAAACCGGGACGGATAAGCAGGTCTTCGGGCGGATAGCCCGTGAGAGCAAGTTCGGGGAAAATGATGCAGTCGACGCCGCGCTTGGCGCTCGCTAGCGCGGCTTCACAGATCATCTGACAGTTGGTCGAGATGTCGCCCACGCAAAAGTTGAGTTGGGCGGCAACGACACGCAGAACATCAGCCATTGGCAGAGGAGTCGCCCCGGGTCATTTGGTCGATTAGGATTGGCGTTCGTTCAACCCAGCGCTTTTAGCATCGTTGAGCCGAGTTCGGCCGGCGATCGCACGGTATGCACCTTGGCGGCCTCGAGGGCTGCAAACTTATCGTCGGCAGTCCCTTTGCCACCGGAGATAATGGCGCCAGCATGACCCATTCGCTTGCCGGGCGGCGCGGTGACGCCAGCGATATAGCCGACCACAGGTTTGGTCACGTTGCCGGCGATAAATGCTGCCGCTTCTTCCTCGGCTGAACCGCCGATTTCACCGACCATGATGATCCCCTCGGTAACGGGATCATTTTCAAAAAGTTCAAGACAATCGATGAAGTTCATGCCGTGGATCGGGTCGCCGCCAATGCCCACGCAAGTGCTCTGCCCCAAGCCGGCATTCGTCGTTTGATGCACGGCTTCGTAAGTCAGGGTGCCGGAGCGGGAAACAATGCCAACCTTGCCAGCCTTGTGGATGGACCCTGGCATGATGCCAATTTTACACTCGCCGGGGGTGATGATCCCGGGACAGTTCGGGCCAATCAGGCGAGTATCACGGCCCTTGAGACTCGCTTTGACTTTGAGCATATCTAATACGGGTATGCCCTCGGTGATGCACGCGATGACCTTAATACCTGCATCGGCGGCCTCCACAATCGCGTCGGCGGCGAATGGCGGTGGTACGAAAATCATCGAAGCGTCCGCGCCGGTTGCATCTACGGCAGCACCTACAGTGTCGAAGATTGGGAGATCGAGGTGATCTTGACCTCCGCGCCCCGGGGTCACGCCACCGACAACATTAGTCCCGTACGCGACCGCTTGCTCAGCATGAAATGTGCCTTGCTTACCAGTAAATCCCTGCACCAGTACCTTGGTCTGTTTGTTTACGAGTATCGACATCGCTAGGCTCCTTGAGCAGCCGCAACGGCTTTCTTGGCGGCATCACCGAGGTCTTCGGCGCTGGTAATTTCTAATCCGCTGTCGGCAAGTAACTGCTTTCCTGCATCAACATTGGTGCCTTCCAATCGAACCACGACTGGAACTTGCACGCCAACTTCTTTTACTGCCGCAATCACGCCTTCTGCAATAAGGTCGCAGCGAACGATGCCGCCGAAGATGTTGACGAGAATTGCCTTAACGTCGCCGGAGGACACAATGATCTTGAATGCTTCGGCGACCTTTTCCGCGGTGGTGCCGCCGCCGACATCCAAGAAGTTCGCCGGTTGTCCACCATGAAGTTTAATGATGTCCATAGTCGCCATTGCTAATCCGGCGCCATTGACCATGCATGCGATATCACCTTCAAGAGTGACGTAGTTAAGATCGAACGCTTGGGCGCGCCGCTCTTTTTCGTCTTCTTGGCTTGCGTCCCGCCACTCAGCGATTGATTGGCGGTAAAGGGCGTTGTCATCGACGTTAATTTTTGCGTCCACCGCGCACAAACTGCCATCGGCAAGGATGGCCAAGGGATTGATCTCGACCAGGCTAAGGTCCTTTTCCATGAACAAGCGATATAGCCCGTGCAAGATCTTCTGCATTTGCTTGCGTTGATCACCATCAAGTTCCAAAGCGAAGGCGATTTCGCGGCATTGATAATCCTGCAGGCCCAGAACGGGATCGACGGAGGCGGTGAATATTTTCTCCGGCGTGGTGGCGGCGACTTCCTCGATATCCATGCCGCCGGCGCGCGACGCCATGATGGTGACCTGCCGGGAGCCACGATCGACGACCGCACCTAGGTACAGTTCGTGCGCAATATCAGCAGCCGCCGCGATCAAAACACAATTAACGGGTTGCCCGTCGGGCCCGGATTGTTTCGTTACAAGTTGAGAGCCGATGAGCCGCTGCGCTTCGCTTTTGAGCTCATCGAGATCCTTGGTGAACTTCACGCCCCCGGCTTTTCCTCGTCCGCCAGCGTGCACTTGCGCCTTGACGAGCCACGCCTCGCCGCCCAACGCTTTGGCGCGTTGGAGCGCGGCATCGGCGGAATCCGCGATTTCCCCAGGTTGCACAGTAATTCCATACTCATCAAACAATTGCTTCGCTTGATACTCGTGAAGGTTCATCGGTTCCCCTTTTTTATAACTTCGAGTGAAGTTTTACGGGCTAGCATCGGCTAAACGTTGGGCATTCTTAAGTGCTAAGCTGTTGGTGAGGCCGCAGCAACTTCAGACAGCGTGTTAGCACCAAAATCTAATAAGGCCGTCAAGTATGGCGTCTTTATGACGCTTTGTCATGACGGCGTCCGACGTCATTATTCGCTTGCCGCGAGGTTTTGATTGTAAGACTGATCATCTTTGTTGTGCTGGCAGCCTTAGCAGTCGCTGTGGCGAAGCGCGTCCGCGCTCGGCTTGGTGCCGAACGCCCCACCCAAGTGCATGGCGAGACTCGCCGCTGCGCATATTGCGATACTTTTTTTCCGGCGGGTGAGGCGGTGGTGCGTGAGCAGCGGACCTATTGCTCCAGTGCGCATGCCGAGCTAGCGCTCCAAGATCATGAGTGAGATTAACACCCCATTTGCCGGCGAGTCCGAAAGCGATTGGAGCGCACTTAGATACTTCAATATCTACCGGTTAATGGTCACTGGATTGTTTGCGGTATTGAGTTTCACTCGTAACCTCCCGCCCAACCTAACCGAATCAGAAATCGCGCTATTCGCTTGGACGTCGTTCCTATATCTAGCGCTCGTTGTTGCCGGTCAGACAGCGATTGAGATGCGGGCTTTGCCCCAGCGGATGCATGTCTATGGTTTGGTGCTAGTCGACGTTATTGCCATCACTTTGATGATGCACGCTGCGGGGGGCGCATCGAGCGGGATCGGCATTTTGCTGGTGGTCTCCGTTGCCGGCGCGGGTCTGTTGGCCTCTGGTCGAGCGGCGGTTCTATTTGCCGCAGTCGCAACCATTGGGTTTCTTGGCGAGACGGTTTTCGGCGCGCTGTATCTGGATTACTCGTATGCCAACTACACGCAAGCCGGTTTATTGGGCGCCGCATGCTTTGGTACTTCGATCCTGGCCTCGGTGCTCGCCGAGCGGGCGCGGCGCAGCGAAGTCCTCGCCGCGGAGCGCGCCATCGATATCGCCTATTTGTCGGGGATGAACGAACATATCGTGCGCCGGATGCGCTCTGGAATTTTGGTGGTTGACGGTCACGCCAAGGTGGTATTGATGAATGATGCGGCGGCGGCAATGTTGGCGCTTGAGGACGGCGATAAGAAAGACCAGGGGCTTCTCGAGCTGTCGCCAGAATTGGATGTGCAATATCAGCAGTGGCGAACTTCCGCGCGCAACCCCGAACAGGTGGTCAAGTTCCGTGGCGCCGGCGGCGGCGCTATCGTGTCTTTCAGTCGGCTCGATGAAAGTAATCAAATGACCTTGGCGTTCCTAGAGGACGCCTCGGAAGCGCGTCAGCGCGCGCAGCAGCTAAAGCTCGCGTCACTGGGTAGGCTGACCGCGAGTATCGCTCACGAGATCCGCAACCCACTCGGCGCGATCAGCCATGCGGGGCAGTTACTTAGCGAATCAACCAGTGTGGATGAGCAGGATGCGCGGCTCGCGGAAATTGTCGTTCAGCATGCCAAACGGATGAATAACATCATTGAAAATGTGTTGACGGTGGGTCGCCGCAGCGAGGTTGTGCTGCAGAGTTTTGGCTTGCAGGATTACCTAAATCGTTTCGTCGGTGAGTTTGTCGAACATCATCGCTTGGCGTTTGAAGACGTTCACTACTCCGTTGAATCGGGCGTGTCACTGGTACGCTTCGATCGCGGCCATCTCGACCAAGTATTAACGAATTTGTGCGAGAACGCCCTGCGCTACAGTACTGGCCAGCCACTTATTCGGCTTGAGGCGCAACTTGCGGAGGACGGGAGCCCAAATTTGGATGTTGTCGATACCGGTCCCGGCATTGAACAAGACATCGAGGACCGGCTGTTTGAACCGTTCGCCACCAACCATCCTGATGGGACGGGCCTGGGGCTGTATATCTCCAGAGAACTTTGTGAAGCTAACCAATCTCAGCTGGTGTTGGCCGAGACTACTGATGGGTGCAGATTCAGGATCAGTTTTGCCCATCCAGAGCGTGAACAACGAATGATCGCGATCGCCTGATGACCAATCAAAACGCACTTGTAGTTGACGACGAGCCTGATATTCGGGAGCTCCTAACGATTACGCTGAGCCGCATGGGTGTCGATTGTTCGACGGCTGCTAATTTAGGGGCCGCCAAGGAGGTGCTTAACGAGCAACACTTCGATTTATGTCTTACCGATATGAGACTGCCGGACGGCGACGGTCTGGAACTGGTGGCCTATATTGCCGAGCGATTTCCGGGCTTACCTGTCGCGGTGATTACCGCGCATGGCAACATGGAAGCGGCAATACAGGCTTTGAAGGCGGGTGCTTTCGATTTCGTAACTAAGCCTGTTGATCTCACGGTGCTTAGAAACCTCGTCTCGCAGGCGATTAATCTTGGCACCCGCGCGCCCGGCTCGGGGCGCGAACTTACTGGTCAGTCGCAGGCCACCGCGCGGCTTAGGGAAACGATTGCTAAGGTCGCCCGCAGTCAGGCGCCGGTATACATCAGCGGCGAGTCAGGAACCGGCAAAGAACTCGTCGCCCGACTGATTCATGAGCAAGGAGCGCGAGCGACGCAGCCTTTCGTGCCGGTTAATTGTGGCGCGATCCCCAACGAGCTTATCGAAAGCGAGTTGTTTGGACACAAGAAGGGGAGTTTCACCGGGGCGGTGGGCGATAAGGATGGCCTATTCCAAAGCGCGCAAGGCGGGACGTTGTTCCTTGATGAGATCGCTGAACTGCCTGTGCAGCTTCAGGTGAAGCTGCTCCGGGCGATCCAGGAAAAAAGAGTCCGGCCAATTGGTGCAGCCGAGGAGCTCGCCGTCGATTGCCGCATCCTCTCTGCCACACATCAGAACTTAGCGGCCCTCGTTGAGGAGGGTTTGTTTCGACAAGATCTGTTTTATCGAATTAATGTCATCGAGCTCAAAGTCCCGGCGTTGCGAGACCGGCACGAGGATATTGAGCCGCTTATTGATCATTTCCTCACTTTAAAAAGCGAGGAATTTGGGATCTCCAAGCCTCAGTTGAGCGGTTCCGCGCTTCAAGCGCTGCAGGCCTACCCGTTTCCAGGTAACGTTCGGGAACTCGAAAATACCTTGGAGCGCGCGTTGGCGCTGTGCGAGAGTGACGCCATTGAGGTCGCCGATCTGCAGTTGCCGGTTGAGGATCTGCAGCTAGATGAAAGTGCCAAGACTGCCTCGCAAGGTGGGGAATTGCGCGATTTGCTGGATGGCGTCGAAAAACAACGCATTCTTGAAGCCTTGGAGGCAACCCGCTGGAATCGGACCAAAGCCGCGCGCAATTTAGGGATCAGCTTAAGGGCGTTGCGCTATCGGATGGAAAAACTCGGCGTCGGGCGCGAGCAAGATTGAAAGGAGTGACAATTTACGTCACTTTTTGACCTTCAAGCGCCGGTAAATGCCAAGTGCAATTGCATTGCGGCATTTAGAATTTGGCTTATTTTCGACGCATTTTGCTTAGATTTCGTTTTTGGCACGCTAAGTGCTCTTTCGAGATACGCATTTTTATTTTGCGAATTGCAGGGTGCCGAAGGTACCTCGGCATTCAAAGACTTCCTTAAGGAGACACTCATGCAAAAGATTCAACAAGGTTTTACGCTCATCGAACTCATGATCGTGGTGGCGATTATCGGCATTCTTGCCGCTGTTGCTATTCCGGCCTATCAGGACTACACCATTCGCGCCAAAGTCACGGAAGGTTTGAGTCTGGCATCCGCCGCTAAGACGGGCGTTGCGGAATACTGGGCAAGCCAAGGCTCCCTTCCAGCCAACAACACGGCTGCCGGTTTGGTTACCAGCACCAGCATCACGGGTAACAGCGTGAGCTCTGTTAACATTGGTACCGGCGGCGCGATTTCTATTGCCTACAGCGGTAACCCAATCGGGGCTTCAACCATTATCCTAGATCCCTCAACTCCCGGTGGCGCAATCCAATGGGACTGCACCACGGGTACTTTGCTCGCGAAGTACCGGCCCTCGTCTTGCCGTGGCTAGTAGCTAGCTCCGCAGAGAACGGAAAAGGTGCGCTTCGGCGCACCTTTTTTTTGTCACGACCTAACGATTTTTGCGCCACCCTCGTACATACTTTGCGTTCGGCGCATTTCTCGCGCTAACGATTTATCTCCCAGGCTTAAGCGGGCCGTTTCTTTTTGATGATGGCCATGCCGTCGTTAATAATCCTTCTCTCGAGCTAGCAAACCTTTCGGTAGACGCATTACTCGACGCCGCTTATTCAACCAACACCGGCCCTCTGCGGCGACCCGTCGCGATGTTGACGCTTGCTTTCAACCGTTCGGTCTTTGGCCCCGATCCGTTTTCATTCAAGGTGCTTAATCTAGCGATCCATATCGTCAACGGTACGCTCATCTTTGCATTGTTGCGCTTGTTATTGGTCCGTATGACCGACAACAAGACGGGCGTTTTAATCGCGTCTTTGACGGCGTGCGTCTGGCTTTGTCATCCCATTCAACTCAGCTCTGTGTTGTACGTCGTGCAGCGCATGACGTCCTTATCGGTGCTATTCCAACTGCTCTCGATGCTCGCGTTCTGTCGATTGCGAGCGGATATGATCGACCGTGGTCTGTTCAATTGGTCAGCGGCGCTCGGGATCGTGGCGGCGAGCGTGTTGGCACTGCTCAGCAAGGAGACGGCACTCTTATTGCCTTTATATCTCTTGCTTTTTGAGTACTTTGTCTTCAAAGGCGCGGGTTTGCCTTGCTCTTCTCGCACGCTATGGGTGAGCGTCGTTGGCGTGGTGGCACTGGGTGCTTTGTATGTCTTTTTACGCCTTGACAGGTTTGCCGTTGGATACGGGATCCGCGACTTCACGATGTTTGAGCGTGTTCTCACCGAAGCACGGGTCGTTGCGCTATATATCAAGCTTATCGTGCTCCCAAGCCTTGCGGATTTCGCGCTCTACCATGACGACATAGCGATATCGAAAAGCGTTTGGCAACCCTTATCCACGTTATTCGCAATCGCTTTTCTTGCGTTCCTGCTTGGTTTGGCTGTTGTGGTTCGAAGAACGCGGCCGGTAGTTGCGCTCGGATTGATGTGGTTTTTTGTCGGGCATTTGCTGGAGTCGACGATCTACCCGCTGGAGATAGCCCATGAGCATCGAAACTACTTGGCTTCGGTGGGAATCATCGTGGCTGTGCTTTGGGTTTTTCATCAGTTCGCCAGACACTTCCTGCGGCCCCGAATCCAATTGCCGATGATGTTCTGCCTTGTTGCTGTGTGCGCCTTTACCACTCACGTTCGGGCAAGTAATTGGGCCAATGACATTCTGCTCACCGATTTCGAGCAGCACAACCATCCCACGTCCTCGCGCGCGAACTATGAATGGGCACGAGTTCGTTACGAGCTATACAAGAAAACGGGCAATCGAGAATACCTCCTCGAAGCGAATGAGGGTTTCAAGGTGTCATTAGAGTTTGCCTATCCGGACACCCGGGCTCTAGCGGTGACCGCACTCATTGAAACGAGTCGAGGGCCCGCTCGTGATGTCCTAATTGATCAGGCCGCGCAACGATTACGCGCGGCCCATGTCAATGGCCGCGAAATCGCGTTCCTGCATTTACCAGCCCAATGCCAGATCCTGATGGGTTGTGAGCCAGATCCGGAATACGTGCTGAAGCTAGCGGGTGCCTTACTTGATAATGAGTCCCTAACAATTGCGCATCGGCGGACTATTCTTAAACTATTGCTGGTCTACTATGCTCAAGTCTTAAACGACCACACGGTGGCCTTGGAGATAGCGACCGATCTGCATGAAGAGCGACCTGAGGATATTTGGGCGCGTTTGCGCTTGGCCGAGCTCCTCCTTCTATTGGGTGATAAATCTAGAGCCTCGCGGCTCGTTGAGAGTGCCGAAGCCGAGGCTGGTTGGTCAGAGCGTATAGCCGATAGAGAGCTAAACTCAAAATTAAAACAAGTTCGCCACACGCTTAACACATCACCATGACCACTCTGTTCGGCCTCGATAGGGGCTCGGCCTTGTTATGGCTGAGTGGTTTAGTGATCTTGACGTGGATTGTTTATTGGCCGGCGCTGAGTGGACCCTTGATCCTCGATGACTCGAAGGTGGTCACGCCGTTTCTACTGCCAGACGGCGTCGTGAGGTATGCCGATGATCCCCTTGTAAGTGCTACAGGGCCTCTTGGTCGTCCCTTGGCAATGCTTAGCTTCAAGCTCGATGCCGCTTTGCATGGCGACCGATTTGCGGGGTGGAAAGCAACAAATTTAGTCATCCATATCTTGGTCGGCGTATTGATCTATGGGTTTTGTGTCGCGCTGTGGCGGTCGTTGGGGTATGCGGTCGATGGTGCACGGACACTAGGATTATTTACATCAGCCATCTGGTTGTTACATCCGTTGCTGCTCAGCACCTCGATGTATCTGGTGCAGAGGATGACGCAGCTATCGATGCTGTTCGTCGTTTTGGGTTTGTGGCTCTACGCGCTAGGACGCTGGCGCTCTGATGACGATAATCAAGCCAGATGGCAGATACTCAGTGCTTTTCTGCTGTGCACGCCACTGGCTTGCCTTGCTAAGGAAACCGGGGCCTTGTTGCCTCTTTATTTATGGGGCTATGAATATTTCATCGTGCAGCAAGCGATGCCCGTTTATGTGGCGCGTACGTTTGTCGTTTTTCTCGTTATTCCAGCTCTAACGGCCGCGCTAATCATGGTCTACGAACCCGCTTTTTTCTTCAGTGGTTATGCCATTCGCGATTTCACCTTGAGCGAGCGCTTATTAACGGAAAGTCGGGTATTGGTCAGCTATTTGGCTATGCTGATGGCACCGGGTATCAAGACGCTCGGATTTTTCCACGATGACTTTATTGTGTCCTCGGGCTGGGCGTCGCCACCGTCCACCATTCTTTCGGTGTTGCTGATTGTTGCCGTGGCGGGCGCCGGTTTTCGATGGCGAAAACAAATCCCGGCAGCGGCGTTTGGTCTTTATCTCTTCGGTGCTGGCCATCTTCTGGAGAGCACGATATTCCCGCTTGAGTTGATGTTCGAACACCGCAATTACTTGCCGGGACTGGGGGTCGCTATCGCGACGATAGGCATGGTTAGCCGATGTATTGGTTTTTCTAAGTTTGGGCGAGCGGTTGCGCTCACGATGGTCATTACCCTTGCGTTTTTAACCGCGGACCGCGCGATAATCTGGTCGTCGGAGTCGTTTTTCTTTGCGCACGCCGCTGCACAGCACCCACGTTCAGCGCGGGCGCGGGTGAGTTATGCCGAGTGGTTGACCAGCACGGGCAACCATAAGCTTGCCTTGTCTGAGCTGCGGCGACTTGAGCACTTTGACACGGCCGTGCATGCGCTACGTGTTTTGTGTGAGCGCGACGGAGCGCTCCCGCGCGACGCGTTATCGCGTTTGGCCGACCAACTCGGCGATGAAACACCCAGTGCCTTCAGTGTCGATGTCTTGGAGCTGCTCGCCTATCAAACCGTCGATGGCCACTGCGAGCTTGACGGCACCTTGCTGGCGGATATTTTGGCCACATTAGCCGTTCTTCGCATGCCCAACTTACAGCGAATCAAATCTTTTGCCGCGAGCGCTCTACTGCGCGCGAGCGAGCGCGATTTTGATGCGGCTCTCGTCAGTGCGATGCAGGCGTACGCGCTTGATAAAACCGATCCGATGCCGCTTTTCATGGCCAGCGAGTACGCGCTTGACGGCGGTTATAAGGTGAAAGCTCAGCAGTTGCTTGATGAGGCTATGGCAGTCGCCGGCGAGCATGTTGCGGACTATCGTCCGCTGATCGAAGCGCTGCGCGAGCTGCTGTCACAGACCGCTGAAACGAATGTCCCGTAGCTTATTCGTCGCGCTTTAGCATGCGACGTTCAGAGTCCGCTTCGCGATAGTGAAGTGAAGAAACCAATTCGGCTAGGATCCCAATAAGAAAAATCATTAATGCGGAGGTGAGTAGCAGGGCGCTCATGTTCGTGAATCGATGAAAAACCCAGAACGTGTAGGCGTAATAGAGCAACCCCGTTAGGGTCAAGGATAAAGCGATCGGCAGGAACAAGCGCATCGGCGAAAAAAGCGCGCCGATTTTCAAAATCACGAGTAAAAAGCGGAACCCGTCCTTCACAATTTTGATATGACTGCGGCCACTCCTTTTACCCGCGTCGATGGGTACATAGGCGACGGGTAGCCCGGAGCGAAAAAACGCCATCGTGCTGGTAGTCGGATATGAAAAACCGTTTGGGAATAGATACAAAAACCGCCGAAAATGCCGCGCCCTAACCGCGCGAAACCCTGAGGTTAAATCGGCGATTGCGTGATCAGCCATGTAACTTGCTAGGCGGTTGTAAACGCCGTTGGCGATGCGGCGTGGCCAGCTTGCGTGGGATTGCACTGAGCGTGCCCCGACCACCATTTCGTAACCTTCTTCCATTTTCGCGAGCAGCCGCGGGATGTCGTTTGGGTCGTGTTGCCCATCGGCGTCCATGAAGATGATCGTTGAGCCCTGTGCCTGGCGCGCGCCACTTTTCACCGCGGCGCCGTTGCCCATTGAATATGGGTGGGAAAAACATTTCACGCCCGCATCCTTGCAGATCCCGACGGTTTCGTCGGTGCTGCCGTCGTCGATGACGATAATCTCGGCATCTGGAAACCCCTCGGTCAGGCGCGGCAGGAGCGCGCTTAAACCAGGCGCTTCATTCTTCGCCGGGAGCACGATAGAGAGTTTTGGTGGGTTTGATGACTCGCCCATAGGCCTAACCAGCGGCAGGGAAGGGTACTTTTGTAACCGCCTGGGCGAGACCTTTGAGAAGCTTGGGCGTTGCCGCAATGATATCGCCCGAGTCGACGTAGCCTTGCCCGCCACGGACATCGGAAACTAAGCCACCGGCCTCCTCCACTAATAGCGAACCGGCCGCGACATCCCAAGGCTGCAACCCGAATTCCCAGAAACCGTCAACGCGACCACTGGCCACGTATGCGAGGTCAAGTGCCGCCGCCCCGGCGCGCCGGATCCCGGCGCTTGTCTTCAGCACTTCGCCGAGCGTGCCGAGATAAGGTTCGATTTGCGCTTCGTGACGCACGGGAAACCCGGTGGCGAGGAGGGCGGATTCCATGGACTGACAACGCGACACGCGTATTTTGCGGTTATTGCATAGCGCGCCAGCGCCGCGACTGGCGGTGAATAATTCGTCGCGGGTCGGGTCATAGACCACACCATGCTCCATACGATTATTGATCTGCAAACCAATGGAAACCGCGAACTGCGGGAAACTATGCAGATAATTCAACGTGCCATCGAGCGGGTCGATGATCCAGATATGGTCGCTATCCCCTTGCTGACCGGATTCCTCGGCAACGATGGCATGGTCTGGATAGGCGGTGAGTAAGGTCTCAACGATTGCGGATTCGGCTTCGTGATCAATCTCTGAGACGTAATCGTGGCGCCCTTTGCGCTCGACCTTCAAATCCTCAATACGGCTCATTCCGCGAACAATGATGTTGCCGGCACGGCGGGCGGCACGGATCGCGATGTTTAACATGGGGTGCATGGAATTGAGGTTTTGGGTCGCCGGTAATAACCTCAATTCTAACTGACTCTGTGAATTGTTCCTGATGGAGTTCAAACTTTTGTGAGTGTGCCTCCAGATCCCGGCATTAACGCGCTGCTCGCGCGTGTGCGCGTCGTGTTGGTTGGTACCACTCATCCTGGCAACATCGGTGCGGCCGCGCGGGCCATGCGTGTGATGGGGCTTCAGCAGCTTCATTTGGTATCGCCCCGCACGTTTCCATCCGCCGAAGCGACTGCCCGTGCGGCGGGCGCCGATGGGATCCTGAGCCGCGCTAAAGTGCACCAAGACCTCGATAATGCTCTGGCCTCGAGCGTGGTCGTGTATGGCACTACGGCGCGACCACGCCACATAACGTGGCCCACTTTAACGCCGCGCCAAGCTGCCACGGAAATTATCGAGCGTGCATCAAGCGGCGATATTGCTTTGGTGTTTGGTCGCGAGAAAACCGGGTTGAGCAACACAGAACTCGATCGCTGCCAGAAGGGGATCAGCATTGCTACTGATCCAGATTACCGATCCCTCAACTTAGCGCAAGCAGTGCAAATCCTGGCCTACGAACTGAGGTTGGCGGCATTGGAAACAATCGCTGTAGACAAGCTCCAAGCTGATCGCACGGAAGAACTCGCGAGTCATGAAGAGGTTGAAAATTTAATCAAACATCTTATCGAGACCATGACCTTGACCGGCTACCATGACCCCGAAAAACCCAAGTTGCTTTCCCGACGGATCCAGCGGCTACTTTTCAGAGCAGAATTGCGTCACAGTGAAACGCAATTCTTACGCGGCTTCCTGACCAGCGTTACGAACAACAAGAAAAACTGAAACGCTGGCTCAGTCGAGTTCGCCGATGAAATCGGTGTTTTTGTGACCCGCTTCGATGCGGCCAATCTCAAATGCGATCTCACCGTTACTGTTCAACGTTGCGATCGTTTCTTCAACATCGTCTTCTCCGACAACGAAGATCATACCAATGCCACAGTTGAAGGTTTTAAGCATCTCACTTTGTGAAACGTCACCTCGATCTTGAAACCAACCGAACAGCGGCGGTAGCGACCAGGTGTCTAGGTCGATAAGCGCGCGGGTGTGGGAGGGCAACACGCGCGGGATGTTCTCAGTTAAGCCGCCGCCGGTAATGTGCGCTATTGCAGAAATTTGACCCCGCCGCGCCGCAGCTAATGCGCTCTTCACATAAATTCGTGTGGGCGCCATGAGGGCTTCGATGAGTGGAACGCCGTCGATTTCTGCGTTTGCCGCTGAAGGTCCCGCGCGCTCCAAGATCTTTCGCACAAGTGAAAAACCATTTGAATGGATGCCGTTGGAGCGAGCGCCAATAATGCGATCGCCGATTTGCACCGCGCTCCCGTCTATCAGGTGAGCACGTTCGACGGCACCGACGCTAAAACCCGCCAGGTCATAGTGTCCGGCTTCGTACATATCGGGCATTTCCGCAGTTTCGCCACCCAGCAAAGCGCATCCGGCTTGGCGACAACCTTCGGCGACACCCGCCACAACCTCCGCGGCTAAGTCGCTATCGAGTTTGCCAGTTGCAAAGTAATCCAAGAAGAACAGGGGCTCAGCACCCTGCACCACCAGATCGTTGACGCACATCGCGACCAGATCGATGCCAACCCCATTGTGACAGCCGTACTCGATGGCGAGTAATAGTTTGGTGCCCACCCCATCGGTTGCTGACACCAGAATTGGATCATGGAGTCCGATCTTTTGCAGGTCGAACAGCCCACCAAATCCGCCTAACTCACCCGCGCTGCCGAGCCGCTCGGTGGCCTTGACGAGCGGCTTTATTCGTTCAACAAAGGCGTTGCCCGCCGCAATATCAACACCCGCATCTTGATAACTTAGACCAGTAGATCCGTGAGAGCGCTCGTCTGACATGCGTGGATACTACCGGTGATGATCGACGTTGTTAAGAATCACTTAGTCCCTTGACTTAATTTCCCGATCCCGTAGCGTGCGATTCATGAACAAACTGCTGTTCACGAGCTTCTTCGTGTCGTTGCTGAGTATCGGTGATGCGCAGGCGCGCGACGTCGTCGATCTTTACCAGGCGAGTATTCCCGTTGCCGACCGCGGGGACGTCGAGTTTTCCAAAGGATTAAGACGGGCAATGCGGCAGGTATTGGTGAAACTCACCGGCACGGCTAATTCAGATCGCCGGCTCGACGCCTTGGTCAACGATCCAGATCGCTATGTGCTGAAGTTTGCTCACGATGTCAACGACGACGAGGAGATCGTTTTACGCGTCGAATTCGATCCAAGCTCGTTATCCGGTGCGCTTGAGAGCAGTGGCGTAAGCATCTGGGGAAAGGAGCGCCCTGACACATTATTGTGGTTGGTCATCGACGCCGAACAGGTCCGTCAATTAAGCGGTGCTGATGAGCCAGGGAGATTCGGCGAAGTTGCGCTGACGCGGGCCAAGATCCGGGGGATCCCCATCCTTTTGCCGCTCATGGACGTCGAGGAGTCACAGCATCTAATCCATGTGCGGCGCGCCGAGGATGTGGTAACCAATGCCCACGCAATGTCCAGACGCTATGGCACCAGTTCGATATTGATAGGCTATGTACGCGAGTCGGTACCGGGAATTTGGGAGGCGCAGTTCACGGCTGTGATCGACGAGCAAACGGTGAGCTTTCAAAACGAAGGTTCCCTTCCTGAGCTTCTCATCGAAGAGGGGATCGACCGGCTCACCGTGGGCTTAGCAAATCGATATGCGGGCGGACACAACAGCGGGACTCGCGAATCGATCGTGATCCGAGTCGAAGGTGTGCAAAATGCGGGCGACTACGCACGCGCGACGCATTACCTTGAATCACTAGACATTGTGAGTCGCGTTTTCGTGAGTCAAGTTGCCGGGCGGATCGTCGACTATCAGATTGTGGCGCGCGGTGGCCAGAACGCTCTGTCGGAAAGTATTTCGTTTGGGCGCTTGCTGACGCGACTCGCGGATCAGCAAAACGTCTATCGACTTAACCGCAACTAGCAAGGGATGGCTATATCTCGCTCGCTTCTTATCGTCGTTGGCTTCGCGGCGTGTCTATGGCTGGTCTTCTTGCTCACGCCGGTCCTCACGCCTTTCATGGTGGGCGCACTGCTGGCCTATCTCGGCGATCCGCTCGTTGATCGCCTGGAACGGTATCGATTATCGCGAACGCTTGGCGTGGTCTGTGTGTTTTCCGTAATGTTAATCGTGGCCTTATTGGCGGTGATCGTGCTCGCTCCGGTCCTCCAACAGCAGGTGATCAGCGTTCTAAAGCTGATACCTCGGGCCCTCGAATACCTTCAAGAAGTTATTTTACCGGCACTCACGAGTAGTCTCGGAGTCGAGGCGGTCACCTTGGACATCGAGGCGGTCAAGGAGACGCTGTCGGCCAATTGGAAATCGGTTGGATCGGTCGCGGGCCAGGTTGTGGCGCAACTTGGGAAATCCGGCCAGCTTCTGATGGCCTGGGCCTCGTTTGTTTTCCTGGTACCGGTTGTTGCTTTCTATTTACTTCGCGATTGGGATCGTTTGGTTGGCGCGATCGGTGAGCTAGTCCCGCCCAGGCATCAGCAAACCGTGAAAAAAATTGCCGCAGAAATTGACGCGGTCGTTGCTGAATTTCTGCGCGGCCAGTTATCGGTCATGTTCGTGCTCGCGATCATCTATACCGCCGGGTTGTGGTTGTTGGGCCTCGAGCTCGCGCTTTTCACGGGCCTACTCGCCGGCATTGTCAGTTTCGTGCCCTATATTGGCGTTGTTGTAGGGATCGTGGTGGCCGGACTGGCCGCGCTATTACAGTTTCAGGATCCCACCTATTTAATTGGCGTGGCCCTGGTATTCGGCGTCGGTCAATTGCTTGAGGGTATGGTCTTGTCGCCATTGCTTGTCGGCGATCGCATTGGGCTACACCCGGTCGCGGTTATTTTTGCTGTGCTGGCCGGCGGCCAGTTATTTGGATTTCTGGGTGTCCTGTTAGCGTTGCCCGTAGCGGCGGTGATCGTGGTGTTGTTGCGTCACTCAAAAGCGCAGTACTTGGCGAGCGATCTGTATTCCTAACCGGTAATTAAGGGTCTCATGGCTGACAGATTTGTTTGGGAACAACTCGGACTTGAGTTGTTTTCACACGAAAAGTACACCTTAAGTAACTTCTATCCGGGCGCCAACGGTGAGGTCCTGGCGGCTATCGAACAGTGGATAGCTGGCGGGGAACCCCGATTGGTTCATCTATGGGGCACGGCCGCAAGTGGCAAGACGCATCTGTTGCAAGCGGCTATCAACGCGATCCCGGAACCGCAGCGCGCGATCTATCTGCCATTGCGAGAACTTTGCGAGCAAGCTCCAGACATCCTCGAAGGCATCGAGGACGTGCCGTTCGTGGTAGTCGATGATTTGGAGTACTGCCTGACAGCAGCCCAGTGGGAGAACCGGCTTTTCAGTCTTTACAATCAGCAGCAAAACAACGGCGGTCGCTTAATACTCGCTTCACGCCGGCGTCTCCTCGACCTTGAATTTGGCCTGCGTGATCTCCAATCGCGCTTCGAATCGGGTTTAAGTTTACAAGTGCGCGCGCTCGATGATGATGGCAGACGAAAATTGATGGGTGATAAGGCGAGAGCGCTGGGATGTTCGCTAAGTGAGACGGTGATGGATTATCTATTGAGACATTGCAGCCGCGATGCTAGCGATCTAATGACGCTGATAGAGGCCCTTGATAAGCGTTCGTTGCGGCATTCGCGTGCGATTTCGGTTCCGATGATCAAGGAGCACTTGGCACAATCCGATGCTAAGCCTTAGCTAGTCGCTCGGCGATGCGCGCCAAACGCGCCCCCGCAGCCCTCGCGATCGAAAGCTCTTCTTCTGAAAGTGCACGCTGGTTATCGTGTCCGGACCAGTGGGAAGCGCCGTACGGGGTCCCGCCCGCGTTGGTATCCATAAGCTTAGGCGTCGAGTAGGGCACTCCAACGATCACCATCCCGTGGTGCATCAGCGGTAGCATCATCGACAGCAGCGTTGATTCTTGACCGCCGTGGAGACTGCCGGTCGCCGTAAACACGGTCGCTGGCTTATCGACCAGCGCCGCAGACATCCACAAATCGGTCGTGGAATCTAGAAATGCTTTTAACGGTGCCGCCATATTTCCAAAGCGGGTCGGCGAGCCAAGGGCCAAGCCGTCACAGTCGCGCAGATCTTCTTTGTGGACGATGGGTATTTGCGGATCTGCATCCCCTTCGAGCGGTTTAACCGTGCGCAGCTTCGCGCTACAGCCTGGGACCTGCGAAATCCCAAGGCGAATTTCCTCCGCGAGCGCCAGGGTTTTACCGCCGCGGGAGTAGAAGAGAACTAAAATCTCTGTCATCACACTAGAGAAGCGCGTTTACATTTTCTGGCGGACGCCCAATGATCGCGCGCCCGTCATTTTCGACGATGGGCCGCTCGATCAATATTGGGTGCGTCGCCATCGCTGCGACCAAGGCCTGTTCATCGGCATTTTCGAGACCAGCCTCTTTAAATATGGCTTCTTTTCGTCGCACGAGGTCGCTCGCGGAAAGCCTCAATTTCTTGAGTAACGATTTAATCTCGGCTCCGCCCAGCGGTTCGTTTAGATATTCGATTACACGAAATTGGACGCCTGATCGCTCGAGTATTTCCAGGGTTTGACGAGATTTTGAGCAACGAGGATTATGGTAAATCGTGATCGCCACATCTTTGCCTCTTTGCGTGAAAACAAGATTGTCTAATTGTATCGCGGCTTCGAGCACAGCGCGGGAGAAAATCTGCTCTGCCCTATTTCTGGTAGTACTTAGCGCCCGTGTGCTGGCTTCTTCGGATCTTTGCGCTCAGACTAGCGAACAACTTGAGCGACTGGAGTCGTCTTATCGAGACGCCGAGCGCCGTAACGCTTTGTGGTTGGACACCACCAAGCAAATATCGCAGGCGCGAGGCGCGCTAAAAACTGGCGATTGTTCAGTCGCGCTACGGGCGGCCAACAATGCCACCGCTCAAATCGCATTGGCGATAGAGCAGGCACAACTTGAATATGCGTTTTATGTATGGCGGCGACTCACTGAGCAATCGGTGGTAGATCCAGACGAGCTAAATCACTTGAGTAAACTTATCGAAGACGGGCAAGCACCGCAGGCGGAGGCGTTGAGCCGCGAATTGTGGGGTCGCTATGAGTGAATCGGGCACAGCAGGTTCGCAAGTAGGATTCATCGCCCACGCGCAGCGTTTTGCGGAATTTGTCAGCTATCTGTTTCGGCGTTTTGACGACGATCACTGTACCCGGGCAGCCGCATCGTTGGCCTACACCTCGCTCTTGGCTTTGGTGCCATTGTTTACCGTTATCTTTGTCACCATCTCTGCTTTCCCCGCTTTTCAGGAGTGGCGATCGGACATAGAAGGTTTCATTTTCAGAAATTTCGTGCCCGCGATGGGCGACCAGATCCAATCCTACCTGGTGCAGTTCACCGATAAAGCCAAAACGCTGCAGGCCTTTGGCGTAATGATCCTTCTCGTTACCGTGTTGACGATGATGGCGACGATCGAATCCACGTTTAATGTGATCTGGGGGATTCGTCGTCGGCGTCCGCTCATCGTGAGATTTCTAGTGTACTGGTCGGTGCTGACGCTCGGACCCCTCCTTATCGGCGCCGGGATGGTGGCCACCTCGTATGTGATCTCACTGCCTTTGCTCGACGAAGCAGGTGTCACCAGTGACATGCGCAAGACGGCCATCGCTCTGTTTCCTATTGTCGCGACAGCGGTTGCTTTTACGATGTTTTTTAAATTGATCCCCTATCGCCCGGTACCTTTGAAGCACGCGTTGGTTGGCGGGATCATTTCTAGCCTGTTGTTTGAGGCGGCCAAACGAATTTTCGCCTACTACGTCACCCATTTCCCTTCCCAACAGGCGGTTTATGGCGCGTTCGCAACGGTGCCGGTCTTTTTGATTTGGATCTACTTGTCTTGGATCGTCGTGTTACTCGGCGCTGAGATCACGCAGTGCATGACGACTTTTTCCGCGGCACGACCGAAAACGGGATCGAGCATGACCAATGATCCTCTGTATTGCGCCTTTCGCGTGTTGGCGCGCTTGTTTGAAGCACAGCGCCACGGCAAGGGACTCTCTGAGAAGGCGCTGCTCAAAGAAGAGGGCGCGCTCGGTTATGACGCAATCAACCGGGCGCTTGAGAGGCTCGATGCGGGCGGCTGGGTTGGGCGCAACGACGCCTACCGGTGGGTTTTAATGCGCGATCTCCATCGCGAAACCCTGCATAACTTGATGATTCTCGTGCCGAGTGTGCGCGAGGAAAACAATGTGACCGGCATGCGTGTCGATCCCCTCGATCAAAAATTATTGGAGAGCCTAGCCGCTCACAATAGCTGGCTGAACGGACACATGGATATCGCGTTAGCGACGCTTTTTGAACCGAGAGCGCCCGCGCCGGGAGTTCTCGATGCCCAGGACGATGTGTAAGAAATATTTAATTGAAGGACAGGTTCAAGGCGTTGGTTTTCGGATGGCGACCCAAGCCGCGGCGCGGGAGATCGGTCTTGACGGGTGGGTTAAGAACTTACCCCGTGGTGGCGTTGAAGCCGCCGCGTGCGGCGAACAAGAGAGGGTTGTTCGGTTCGAAGCTTTTCTGCGCAAAGGACCCCGATTCGCATTCGTGCAATCAGTGCTGAGCGAACCGTATCCATGCAACCAGGACTACGGATTCAACATCACCTAATTTGAGATCATCTCGGCTGTGACCCGGGCGGTGATGAACGCCACCACCTCGGCGCGGCTCAGTTCGCGATCCTCTCCCGAGCGACGTTCCTTGTACTCGACGGTGTTGCTATCAAGCCCGCGATCGCTGATCACGATCCGGTGTGGAATTCCAATAAGCTCGAGGTCGTTGAACATCACACCTGGCCGCTCCTTGGCATCGTAAAACAGCACATCGAGTCCGGCGGCGACGAGTTCTTCATAAAGCGAGCTGGCCGCCTCGTTCAGACGTTCGGATTTATGCATGTTGATCGGTGCCAGCGCGACATTGAACGGCGCGATTGGTGTTGGCCAGATGATGCCAGCCCCGTCATGGTTCTGCTCAATCGCGGCCGCAACTATCCTTGATACGCCAATGCCGTAGCAGCCCATCACCAGCGTTTGAGCGCTACCTGACTCGTTAAGCACCGTGGCGTTCATGGCTTCGCTGTACTTGGTGCCGAGCTGAAAGATGTGTCCCACTTCAATGCCGCGTTTAATTTCGACTGGGCCTGAACCATCTGGGCTGGGATCTCCGGCGAGGATATTGCGCAAGTCGAAACTCGCCGGATGCTCAAGGTCACGGCCCCAGTTAACGCCGGTAAAGTGATAGCCGTCTTTGTTCGCGCCGCAGACGAAATCACTGATGATGGCGGCCTCATGATCGACCACCGTGGTGATCCCAAGTTCGATTGGTCCCAGCGACCCCAAGCCGCAACCGAGCGCTGCCTGAATGGCATTCTCGCTGGCTAAGCGCAACGGCGTAGCGACAGCGGGATGTTTCTGTGCTTTCACTGGGTTGAGTTCGTGATCGCCGCGCAATACCAAGGCGACCAAGTTGTCGTTCAGGCCTTCGACGATCAAGGTTTTCAGGCATTGTGCCGGCGCAACGCCCAACATGGACGAAACTTCGTCGATGCTACGGTGCTCTGGTGTTGCCACCTCTTGTTTAGCGGCGCTCGCGGCGGGCGGGCTATCGCTCGTCTTCTCGCACGGCGCCATTTCGACGTTCGCGGCAAAACCACCTGCACTGAACGCGATGTCATCTTCCCCGGATTCAGCCAACACATGAAATTCGTGCGAACCCGAGCCACCAATGTTGCCGGTATCAGCAATTACCGCTCGATATTCCAGCCCAACTCGATCAAAGATCCGGCTGTAGGCGTCATACATGTCTTGATAGGTCCGCGCTAGGCAGTCCTGGTCCAAATGGAATGAATACGCATCTTTCATCAGAAATTCGCGGGCACGCATAATCCCAAAACGCGGCCGTACCTCGTCGCGAAACTTGGTTTGGATCTGATAGAAATTCGACGGTAGCTGTTTGTAGCTTCGTATTTCCCGGCGCACAAGCGCTGTGATGATCTCTTCGTGAGTGGGGCCCAGACAAAAATCGCGGTCGTGACGGTCGGTGAAGCGCAACAGCTCAGGCCCATATTCGGACCAGCGCCCGGATTCTTGCCACAGCTCCCCGGGCTGGACACCCGGCATCAGCAGTTCCTGGACGCCGCAACGGTCCATTTCCTCGCGCACAATCGCCTCGACCTTGCGCAAGACCTTTAATCCAAGCGGCAACCATGCGTAAACGCCAGCGGCGATTTGTCTGACCATGCCGGCGCGCAGCATTAGCTGGTGCGAAATGGTCTCCGCTTCCGTCGGCGCATCGCGCAGGGTACTGATCAGGAATTGGCTAATTCGCATGGAGCTTAAGCGCCGCTGAAATAAGGGCGCCGCATTCTCATTGTTATGCTGTGGGTACGCAAGGCGAGCACGGTTCGAACAAGTCCTCGCAGTTGAGTCTAATTGCTTGACGCAAAAACAAAAAATCGGTAACGTCGCCGGTCCTTTTGGCGTCGGCCCGTCGTCCTTTTCCAGAGCCACCGATAGATGGCGTGCCGAACCGGCGCGAAAGTCAGAATTTACACCAGCCAATGCGGTCATTCACCTCGCCGAGTGGACTGGTCCTTTAAGAGGCAATTTTTCAGAGGTGAAAATCTGAACGATGAAGGATAAGGCAGTGAGCGAGCAGTTACGGGGCGCAGAGATATTCTGTCGAGCCCTTGCAGATGAGGGTGTGGAGTACGTTTTCGGTTATCCGGGCGGCGCGGTACTACACATCTACGATGAGGTGTTTAAGCAAGACAAGTTTAAACACATTCTCGTACGCCACGAACAGGGCGCGACTCACGCCGCCGATGGTTACGCGCGCGCCAGTGGCAAGCCTGGAGTGGTGTTGGTGACTTCCGGCCCTGGTGCAACGAACTGCGTCACCGGGATCGCAACCGCTCACATGGACTCGATTCCCCTCGTTGTTTTCACTGGTCAAGTCTCCACGGCGCTGATTGGTAATGATGCTTTCCAAGAAGTGGATTGCATCGGTATCACGCGGCCATGCGTCAAACATAATTTTCTCGTCGAACGGGTCGAAGACCTCGCGGCAACGATTAAGAAAGCCTTTTACGTTGCGACAACCGGGCGGCCGGGGCCAGTGGTGGTGGATATTCCGAAGGACGTCACCGCCAACGTTGCACACTACGAATATCCACAGAGCGTCGACATGCGTTCCTATCGGCCCAAGGTGAAAGGGCATCCAGGTCAGATCCGCAAGGCCGCTGAACTGATCTTGAGTGCGCGAAAACCCATGATTTACACCGGTGGCGGCGTGATATTGTGCGACGCGGCGGCAGAGCTCACCAAGTTCTCACAGCTGTTGGGTTACCCGGTGACCAATACCCTGATGGGGCTCGGTGCCTACCCCGGCACGGATCCGCAGTTTGTCGGCATGCTCGGCATGCACGGCACCTATGAAGCCAATATGGCAATGCATCAGTGCGATGTGCTCATCGCCATTGGCGCGCGGTTTGATGATCGTGTCACCGGTGATTTGGAAAAGTTCTGCCCGGACGCGCGGATCGTCCATATCGACATCGATCCCTCCTCGATCTCCAAGAATGTTCCGGTAGACGTGCCAATCGTCGGTAGTGTCGCCCATGTGTTGCGCGATTTGATCGGGATCATTGAGCAAAGTGACCATCAGAAAGTCGATCGCGATAACGATCCTTGGTGGCAACAGATCCGGGAGTGGCAAAAACTCGATTGCCTGCGCTACGACAAGAGCAGTGAGCTGATTAAGCCCCAGGCGGTTATCCAAGCGCTTTATCGCGAAACCAACGGCGATGCGTACGTCACCTCCGATGTCGGACAGCATCAGATGTGGGCTGCACAGTACTATCCCTTCGACCAACCGCGCCGGTGGATTAACTCCGGTGGCTTGGGGACGATGGGTTTTGGCCTGCCGGCGGCGATGGGTGTGCAGTTCGCCTTCCCCGAAGCTCAGGTGGCGTGCGTTACCGGCGAAGCGAGTTTCGTGATGTGCGTGCAGGAACTTTCGACCTGCCTTCAATACGGCTTACCGCTGAAGATTGTTAGCTTAAATAACCGTTACATGGGTATGGTGCGGCAGTGGCAGGAGTTCTTCTACGATCGCCGCTACTCACATTCCTATATGGACGCCTTGCCGGATTTCGTAAAACTGGCGGAATCTTTCGGACACATCGGCATGCGTATTGAAAACTCCGGTGACGTTGACGGCGCGCTCAAGGAAGCGTTCGCGCAACGTGACCGCTTGGTATTGATGGACTTCATTACCGACCAGACGGAGAACGTCTACCCGATGATCGCGGCTGGCAAAGGTCAGCACGAGATGCATCTGGCGCCCGACGACCGTGAATTAGCATGAGCGCCCGCCATACGATTTCTCTGCTTCTAGAGAATGAAGCCGGGGCTCTGTCGCGCGTGTCTGGTTTGTTTTCAGCGCGCGCTTACAACATCGAATCGTTGGCCGTGGCACCAACCGAGGATGACACGGTTTCGCGCCTGACGCTGGTCACCTCCGGATCTCCAGAAATCATTGAGCAAATTACCAAACAGCTCAATAAGCTGGTTGATGTTATCCGCTTAGTCGACCTAAACGATGGCCCGCACGTAGAGCGTGAGCTTATGTTGATCAAGATCAAGGCGATTGGTGCCGAGCAGCGAGCTGAGGCCGATCGGGTGGTCGGGATTTTTGGCGCGACGGTGGTAGACGTGACCGACAGTACCTACACGGCGCAAGTGACAGGCTCGCGCGCGCGTAACGACGACTTTATCCAAGCCATTGGAACCAAGAACGTTATCGAGGTCGCCCGCTCGGGCGTCGTTGGCCTGCAAAAAGGCGGTAAGGCGTTGAAAGCCTAGAGTTAGAAAACCAGATAGTGAGAAAGAAAAAATGGCCCTCAATATTTATTATGACAAAGATGCCGATCTCTCCCTGATCCAATCAAAGAAGGTCGCGATCATCGGCTATGGCTCTCAGGGTCATGCCCATGCCAACAACCTCAAAGATTCTGGGGTCTCGGTGGTCGTTGGGCTTAGGCCTGGTTCATCGAGCTGGGGGAAAGTTGAAGCAGCGGGCCTCGCTGTGGCGTCGATTGCGGACGCGGTTAAAGATGCTGATCTTGTAATGATTCTTGCCCCTGATGAGACCCAGGCGGATCTCTACTACAGCGAGATTGAGCCCAATATGCGCGACGGTGTCGCACTCGCCTTCGCGCATGGTTTCAACATTCATTTCCAACACATCGTGCCGCGCAATGATTTGGACGTGATCATGATCGCGCCCAAGGGCCCGGGGCACTTAGTGCGCTCCACGTATACGGAGGGCGGCGGCGTTCCCAGTCTTGTTGCTATCTACCAGGACGCATCAGGCCAGGCCAAGGAGATTGCGCTGTCCTATTCTGCGGCTAATGGTGGCGCTCGCGCCGGCGTGATTGAGACCACTTTCAAGGAAGAAACGGAAACCGATCTGTTTGGCGAACAAACGGTTCTCTGCGGCGGCATTACCGCACTCATACAGGCAGGGTATGAAACCTTAGTCGAGGCAGGATACGCGCCCGAGATGGCGTATTTCGAATGCTTGCACGAGGTGAAATTGATAGTCGATCTCATCTATGAAGGTGGGATCGCCAATATGCGCTACTCAATTTCCAATACCGCTGAGTACGGCGACTTAACGCGCGGGCCGCGCGTGATTGGGCCGCAAGCCAAAGCCGCAATGAAGGAAATTTTGAATGAAATTCAAACTGGTCAATTCGCGCGCGAGTGGATCGGTGAGAACAAAACGGGTGCAACCGTGCTCAAAGCCAACCGTCGGATCGCCGAGAAGCATCCCGTTGAAGAAGTCGGTGCAAGATTGCGTTCGATGATGCCGTGGATTAAGAATAACCAACTGGTTGATAAGTCCCGCAATTAGAAAGCGAGGGAACGCTGGGGCGTAGCACAAGCGCGAACCGGTGAATGAGACCGCGAGTCAGTCGTTAGTCCGACGGCGCTACCCACCTTTCGCGCGCGAACTTTGGGGCCTGTTGGGCGTGGCCGCGGCTATCACCGCCGCCCTTTTGGTGTCCCCGCTTAGTTGGCTGGCAGCGTTGCCGGGCGCTGCTTTGTTCGCCCTGGTCGCTTTCGAAGCTCGCGATCCCCACCGCGATCCCGAGCCTCTGCCGCTTGCGATAGTGGCGCCGTGCGATGGCACGATCTTGGATATTTCTGATATCGACGACCCTTATTTAAATCGCCTCGCCAAGCGGATCAGGTTAAGACAACCGCGCTTCGCGGTTCATAGTTTGTTCGCGCCGGTGGAAGGCAAAATCATTGAACAATGGCGCCATTTCAAACCTGGTGGGTATGCGTCAATTACATGGTGGATAAGGAGTGACGAAGGTGATGATGTCGTCATTGAAATCACCGTTCCGAAGATACCGTTCGCACTGCAACTTAACTATCAACCGGGTGAGCGCGTCGGGCATGGGCGCCGCTTCGGATTTAGTTTTTTTGGTGCGAGCGTGTTGGTTTTAGTGCCAGGCAATTCGCTTGTCGAGGTTGAACCGGGCTCAAGCAGTGTGGCGGCGCGCCAAGTTTTGGCTAAGCTTGTCCATGATCAACCGGTATCCGCGATCGATGCGGCAGGTAAATAACGATTTGCGAGGGTTAGCGTGCGTGTGATTTCAGGTCATAAGGACGACAAGAGCGAGCCAATGGCTGATGAAACGGGTGTGCGCCCGCGCCGCCGCGGCATCTACCTGTTGCCCAATTTGTTCACCACCGGCGCGCTTTTTGCCGGCTTTTACGGAATTGTCGCCTCGATGAATGCGCGTTACGAAGCTGCGGCAATTGCGATTTTGGTCGCCATGGTGCTCGATGGCATGGACGGGCGAATTGCGAGAATGACAAATACCCAGAGCGATTTCGGAGCCGAATACGATAGTTTGTCCGATATGGCGAGTTTTGGGCTAGCCCCCGCGCTGATCATGTATGAGTGGCAGCTTGGCGCGATGGGAAAGATTGGTTGGCTGGCCGCGTTCATTTACGCCGCTGCCACGGCGCTGCGGCTCGCGCGGTTCAACACGCAGATCGGAGATGGCGATCGGCGCTTCTTCCAAGGGCTGCCAAGTCCCGCCGCGGCCGCGGTGATCGCCACATTAGTCTGGTTCGGTGAGAGTTTCGCTGTGCAGAAATCCGTCGGCATGTTGGTGGCGGCGACTTTCGTGACCGTGACGACCGCCCTACTCATGGTCAGTAACGTGCGTTATTACAGCTTCAAAGATCTTGATCTGCGCGGTCGCGTCCCGTTTGTCGCGGTCTTACTCATCGTTGTGGTTTTCGTGCTGATCTCCATTGAACCCGCTACGGTGTTGCTGGTGACTTTCTTGGGCTACATGTTGTCTGGACCGGCCCTCACTGCGATTCAAATCCGTCAGCGCTTGGCCGATCGCAAACGCGCAGACGCCGCCTGAGACGCCAGTGTTGCTTTACGGCAGGCCATTGCCTATAGTCGCGCCTAGAGCAGCGAGAAGTAATCGGTAACGATGCGTGCCCATATCTACAAATTCCTGTCGGCGGCGGTGCCCGCCCGGACGCGCTCGCTCGTGCTACTGCTCGGTCTACTGCCCTAGCGGGCAGATATTCGTAGCACACCTCTTTTTTATCCCACACTGTTTTTTTAAAGGTCTCGACGCCTGCGCGTCGATCCGGATTGAGTCCGGTAAGGGAGACAACGATGACCGATAATTTGATCATATTTGATACCACTTTGCGTGATGGCGAACAGAGCCCGGGTGCGGCAATGAACCAAGCCGAAAAGCTGCGGATCGCCAAAGCGCTAGAGAAGCTCAAAGTTGATGTCATCGAGGCAGGATTTCCGATCGCGAGCCCTGGCGACTTCGAGGCCGTCAAGGCCGTTGCCGAGACGATTCAGGACAGCACGATTTGTGGGCTTTCGCGAACCGATTATGCGGATATTGATCGCGCTGCGGAGGCACTGAAAAACGCTAATTCGATGCGCATCCACACGTTCATCGCGACCTCACCCATTCATATGAAAGCAAAATTAAGAATGGAACCCGAGGATGTTTTAGAAGCCGCTGTGAAAGCTGTGAAACGTGCTCGAAAGTACACTGATAACGTTGAGTTTTCGGCAGAGGATGCAAGCCGATCGGAGATGGATTTTCTTTGTCGCGTTGTCGATGCAGTCATCGATGCCGGCGCGACAACGGTGAATTTACCCGACACGGTGGGTTACGGTTTGCCGGAGACCATTGGAGAATTTTTTAAAGAGGTTATCGAGCGTATTCCAGACAGTGACAAGGCTGTTTTTTCGGCTCATTGTCACAACGATCTCGGTTTAGCGGTGGGAAATTCACTCGCCGCAATAGCAAACGGTGTGCGCCAGGTTGAATGCACCATCAATGGCTTGGGTGAACGGGCTGGGAATGCTTCGCTTGAAGAGATTGTGATGGCCGTCCGTACACGCCAAGATGCGTTTAACTGCGATACCCGTCTGGACTCATCTGAAATTGTTAACTGTTCGCGTTTGGTCTCTAATATCACGGGATTCCCCGTGCAGCCGAATAAAGCCATTGTGGGTGCTAATGCCTTCGCGCACGAATCCGGGATCCACCAAGATGGTGTGTTAAAGCATCGCGAGACTTACGAAATCATGCGTGCCGAAGACGTGGGTTGGAACACGAACCGCATCGTGCTGGGTAAACTCTCCGGGCGCAGCGCATTGAAAGCGCGCCTTGCTGAACTCGGCATCGAATTTGAGCGGCAAGAGGATCTCAACGATGCGTTCAAGCGCTTTAAGGATCTTGCTGATCGCAAGCCGGATATCTATGACGAAGATTTGCAGGCCTTGGTGACTGATGCCGATACCAGTGCCGAGAATGAGAATATTAAGCTTGTCGGTATGCGCTGCGAAACCGAAACCGGAGAGATGCCGTTTGCAGCGGTCACGCTTTCGATCGACGGCAAAGAGCACTCGGCGGAGGAAAGTGGGGATGGTCCGGTCGATGCTGCCTATGGCGCGGTCGAATCGATCATTGGAAGCGATTCGCAGCTCGTTTTGTATTCGGTCAACGCGATTACGACCGGCACCGATTCGCAAGGTGAAGTCACGGTGCGACTAGAAAAAGGTGGCCGGGTAGTGAATGGGCAAGGGGCTGATACGGATATTATCGTGGCCTCGGTCAAAGCTTACCTTGTGGCTTTAAATAAGATCCTTTATCCGGTGCATCGCGAGCATCCGCAAACAGCTTAAGGCCAGCCAATGTTGACGCTGCGACAGACACAATGCCTAGATGTAATGGGCGTTGAGCGATGGGTGCGGCGTCGTACGGCCGCTGAATTGGTGGCGACGCCAGTCAGCGGCGAGGCTGTTTTGGACGAGGGCACGGTTGCAAGCTTAGAGGTCCTAGCCGTGCGGGTCGCGCGCTGTGTGAGTTGCGAGCTTCACCGGACACGGACCCAGACTGTTTTTGGGGTTGGCAACGGCACCGCGGATTTGCTGATTGTAGGAGAGGCGCCAGGAGCCGAGGAAGATCGGCGCGGCGAACCGTTCGTTGGTCGTGCCGGACAATTGCTCAATGAGATGCTGAGAGCCATCGGCCTAGATCGAAAATCGGTCTACATTGCGAACATCTTGAAGTGTCGACCACCGTCCAATCGTGATCCGCGTCCTGAGGAAGTGGCTCATTGCAGTGACTTTTTAACGCATCAAATTGAACTAATACAGCCGCAGGCCATGGTTGCCGTGGGCCGGATAGCTGCGCAGAATTTACTGAACTCCACGCAGTCAATTGGCCGCCTTAGAGGCGATATCCATCGTTTTGGCGATCGCCAGATCCCCTTGATTGTGACTTATCATCCGGCGTATCTGCTTCGCCAACCGAGCGAAAAAAGAAAGTCATGGCAAGATCTGTTGGCAGTTAAACGGCTATTGGAGGAATTAAGGTGAACGCCGTTGTCGATCTGACACAGCCGGAGTTTCGTGTGCTGAGCGAGAGCGATGTTCCGCGTATCTGCGAAATTGAAAGGGCTTCCTACCAGTTCCCCTGGTCGGCGACGGTATTTTCTGATTGTCTGACCGTCGGCTATTTTTGCTGGGGCTGTTTCTCTGACGACTTTCTCTTAGGCTACGGAATCATGTCGGTGGCCGCCAACGAGGCGCATATTCTCAATATTTGCATGGCCCCCGAAGTGCGCCGGCAAGGCTTTGCCCGCGACATGATGCGTCATTTGGCCGAAATCGCCGTGGACAACGAAGCGCGGATCATGTTTCTTGAGGTTCGCCCGTCCAACCAAGGCGCTATTAATCTCTATCAGACTCTGGGCTTTTCTCAGGTAGGGCGCCGCAAGGACTATTACCCGGCCAGAGGCGGGCGGGAGGACGCGCTGGTCCTGTCGAGGAATTTTGATACGAATTAGACCAGACTGGCTTTTCCTGCGGGACCCCAAAGCGCATTTTGCCGCCAATAGTTGAACGTCTTTAGGGAAATCGCTAGCCTTGGGCGCTCAACACCCACGATTAGAAGAATAATGAAATCTAAGCTTGCTGGCCGCGCCGCTCTGATCCTCCTTACCTGTGTCACTTTGGGCTTTTCTGATGCCAATGCGATCGACGCCTTGTTGATCGAAGGTGGTTTTAGCGAAAGTGATGAAAGTGCGGAGCGTTTCGGTGCCGCCGTGCGTTGGAACGTGTTTGGAAATCTCTACGAAGTGGGAGATTGGAAGCTGACCAGCTATATCGAAGCGAACGTGACTTACTGGGATGGCGACCCGGGACGGACTGGCGAGGATTCGCTCGTCGATTTTAGTCTTACTCCGACTTTTCGCTATGGGCTTCAGAGAGATTCGTTTGCGCCTTTTGTCGAGCTAGGCTTAGGCGCTCATGTTCACACCGAAGATGGGATCGGGGACAAAAATTTTGATGTGCCCTTTGCTTTTGGGAGTCACTTCGGCGCGGGCGCTAGATTTGGTGCGGACAATCGCTACGAATTGGTTTACCGCTTTCAGCACCTGTCTAACGCCGGGATCGGCGACGACAACCCCGGCATTAACTTCCACGCGATTCAATTGGGCATCCATTTTTAGCGCTGCCCGGCTAACCCACGGGCCGATCCAACGGCTCGAAATCCTGACAACACCGGATTGATTATTCGATGAACGTTTTTGTGTTCGACATCGAGACCGTGCCTGATGTAGACGGCGCGCGGCGATTGTGGAACCTCTCGGATCTCGATGATGAGGCTGTCGCCAATCTTATGTTTAGCAAGCGGTTGCAGGAAACTGGCGGAAACAGTGATTTCATTAGGCATCATCTCCACCGGATAATCGCTATCTCAGCGGTCTTTCGTAGTTCAGATCGGGTGAGTTGTTGGTCGCTCGGCGAGGAAAGCGACGATGAATGCGCTCTCATCAAACGCTTCTTCGAAGGGATCGAAAGATACTGTCCAACCCTAGTTTCCTGGAACGGCAGCGGTTTTGATTTACCCGTTTTGCATTACCGGGCGTTGATCAATCGCGTCTCGGCGCCGCGTTACTGGGACGTGGGTGACGATGATCGAGATTTTCGTTTCAACAACTACATTGGCCGGTTTCATTGGCGTCATATCGATCTCATGGATGTGCTTGCGGCCTATCAACCGCGTGCCGCTGCCAGCCTTGATGATATGGCCACCCTGTTGGGATATCCCGGTAAGTTTGGAATGCATGGCGCGCATGTATGGGAAAAGTTTCTGGCCGGGCAAATCAAAGCGATCCGCGATTACTGTGAATCCGATGTGTTGAATACTTACCTGGTGTTCCTGCGCTTCCAATTTATGCGCGGCGTGCTAAGCGAAGACGCTCTCGCGGCAGAAGAGGCCATGATCGCCGAATATCTGGAAAATTCCGGGCAAGTGCATTTGCAAGAATTTCTAGCCGCTTGGCGAGCTTCTTAATCGCGCCCCAACCGGCTCAGCCTGTCAGCCATTTGTATGGCCCGCCGCATTAAAGAACCGATCGAAGTCTCCATTGACAACCTATCTCACGAAGGTCGGGGGGTCGGTCGGGTCGATGGTAAAACCGTCTTTGTTCACGGTGCACTCCCAGGTGAAACCGCGCTTTCGCGGATCACCAAGCGCCGCCGGCAGTTTGATGAAGCTCTAGCGCTTGAGGTCCGCGCGCCGGCGGCCGCTCGTATAGCGCCGCGTTGCCAGCACTTCGACATCTGCGGCGGCTGCGCACTTCAACACATGAAAGACCCGCTAGCTCACAAACAAAACGTCTTGCTTGAGCTTCTCGCACACCATGCCGATCTTGAGCCCGACCAGGTGCAAGAGCCAATCGCGAAATCAGCCTGGGGTTACCGGCGCAAAGCCCGGCTCGGCGTAAAACACGTGGCAAAGAAAGGCGGGGTGTTAGTTGGATTCAGGGAACGGGCCAAACCCTTCATCGCCGATTTGACGAGCTGTGAGGTTCTGCATCCTGTGGTTGGCGCGGACCTTATCGAATTACGCAGATTGCTCGCGCCGCTTTCGATTGTCCGTCAGGTCCCGCAGATCGAAGTCGCGGTTGCCGATAACGGCGTCGCGCTGGTGATCCGTCATTTGGCCCCGTTCAGTGCTGCCGATTTGGCGTGGCTGCACAGCGCCGCACGCGCCAACAACTATAGTATTTTCTTGCAGCCTGGTAATGAGGACACCGTCGTCCATTTTTCGGGCGAGCCAAAGAACCTCTACTATGAAGCCGACGACATTCGGTTCAGTTTTGAACCACTTGATTTCACGCAAGTGAATTTTGAGATTAACCAAGCTTTAATTGCCCTGGTCATTGATGAACTCGACCTTGGGCCTACCGATACCGTTGTTGAATTATTTTGTGGAATCGGAAATTTCAGTCTCCCTATGGCAAAACGTGCTGCGCGGGTGCTCAGTTATGAAGGCGAGTCGCGTTTGATTACCAGAGCTCAACAAAACGCTGAGGCGAACGGGGTGACGAAGGCCGAGTTCTTTGTGCAGGACCTCTACAATGACCCTCATCTGCAGGAGTGCGGAAATAAACTGATGCTCGATCCGCCGCGCAGCGGTGCCCAACAAGTATTAGTTAATCTAAATAATGATTTTGATCGCATCGTTTATGTGTCCTGCAATCCTGTGACGCTGGCTCGCGATACCGCAATACTCTCGGAGAAAGGCTACCGACTCAGTAGCGTTCGTTTGTTGGATATGTTTCCGCACACCGCTCACGTTGAGTCATGTGCGGTATTTGACCGTTGATTAATTGCTACCGTCAGCTCTGTACGCTGGCAGCCCTCATCTTACTGAGTGGTTGTGAAAGCGAGCCGACGGACCCAGCGATACGCTTTGGTATTGCGACCGCCCCGCTGACACTAGACCCGCGGTACGCGTCGGATTCTGGCTCTCAGCGGATCTCAGATCTCTTGTATCGGGGGCTCGTCGTACTCAATGATGAATCACGCGCGAGACCCGACGCGGCGAGCTGGGAGACGCTTTCAGCGTCCCGATACCGCTTCGAGTTCGACCGTGGCGCACGCTTTCATGATGGCGAATTAATGCGCGCCGCAGATGCCAAAGCGACCTATGAATCAATTCTAGATGCTGACTCAGCCTCGCCATTTCGTGCCGGTCTAAGCAATATTAAATCGATCTCGATAGAGGAGCAGGCGTTGGTTTTTGAACTATTCAAAGCCGATCCTTTTTTTACTGGGCATTTAACCTTAGGGATCATTAAAGAGAATGAGACCGCGCTTGCCAAAGATAAACATAAAACAACGAGTGGTGACTTTTCGCTGCGTGGGGTGGGCGCTGATGGCAGCGTGAGCTTATCTCGCGTACGCGATCGGCAGCTTTTTCAATTTAAAGTGGTGCGCGACCCCAACGTGCGGGCGCTAAAGTTAATCAACAGCGAACTCGATCTGATCCAAGGTTCCTCGAACGGTTCCTCGATGGCGTTGGCGATCCGCTCGGCAACCGTCAGCGCTGCGTCAC
>JBCCEV010000016.1:0-41261 GCA_039030125.1 Pseudomonadota bacterium
CGAATTGAATCGGATGTTTCGATTCCTCAACCTCAATACTGCTGCGGTAGATAAGTCCAGCGGCCACCGGCAAACCATAGTTCAACCAACCGTCTGTAGTCGGCGTTCCCGGTCCTCCGTTTGCGATCACCCATTCTTGATTAATGTAGGGACTATCGTCGTAGCGCCAGTCTTTGCCGGAAATCACGCCCGCGCCAGCGCCCATGCCCATTGCACCTTCGGCTAATCCATAGCCTTCGCCGATTTGCGCAAACGCGGCCTGGGTGGCATTAACAATCCGATCGCCAATGTTGGTCGTTGCCATAGAACAGCTATGAGGAAATTTCGGTTTCCCAGTAATGCACCCGTCGCGCAGCTTCACGTCTACGCGGCGGAAACTGCCAGCGTTGTGCGGGACATCGGAATCCAGACAGTTAAATACGCCACATAAGGCGTTGCTCGTCGCGCAGGCGACTGACTCGTTCAGGCCAAAATCCAAGTTATCAATATTGTCGGTCAGGTCGACCTCGATGTGAGCGGCTTCTGGATCGACCTTTACGGTCACGTTAATCGGCAGACCTTCATTGGTTACCGGCGGTAAGGGGTCATAAACGCTGGTATAGGCACATTCACTTTTTGGCATGCGTTTGATGGCTTCCACCATGCGGCGCTCTGAATACTCAAACCATTCGGTGATGAATTGCTTAATCGTGTCCTTACCGTAGCGCTCAACGAGTTCAACCAACCGACGCTCGCCAATCCGCGCGGCCCCAATGGTCGCTAAGTAATCGCCATACCACTGATCAGGAACGCGGATACGCCTTCTGCACATGCGGATGATGTCTTCAACGTCCTTGTAGTCCTTTTGCACGCGCACACAGGGAAAAATAAGGGCGCCTTCCTCGTAGATATCTCGGGCGTAAGCGTAATAAGTGCTCGGGATCGAATTACCGCAGTCGGCCTGATGCGCTTTCGCGCAGGTCGTGAATAAATGCTCGCCATCGACGAAGACCGGCACTAAAAACATATGATCCGCAGCGTGGGTGTTACCAATGTAAGGATCGTTGTGTAAAAACGCGTCCCCCGGTTGCAGATCCTCGTGCAGATCGCACATCGCTTGGGACTGCAAGCTTGAACCGAAAATATGCACAGGAACGCCCTCCCCAGGCGCCAGGAGATGATTGTCGGCCGTTACCACTGAGCAGGAGAAATCCCGCACCACTGCGAGGACCGCAGAGCGCGCTGTGCGCAGCAGAGTGTTCGTCATCTCCCCAACAATCGCGTTCATGCGATTGGCCAACACCGCCATCAAAACCGGGTCCATGCCGGCGCCGTTGACACTCGGTTTGCCGTTATTGGAAGCCATCGTTATTCCAGCTCCTGTCTCATAGTCGTGACGGTATGGAATATGGCATGACTATGATTTTTTAGGTACCCCACGCCCGCAAAAGCTGATTTGAGACTAGAATGCGCTGCCGCTAGCACCATAAGAGAGCAATCATGATCGATCTGTATACCGCATCAACCCCTAACGGATGGAAAGTCTCCGTGATGCTCGAAGAAATCGGCATGGAGTACACCACCCACCACGTCGACATCATGACGGGCGTGCAAAAAGAAGATTGGTTCTTGAAATTGAACCCGAATGGCCGAATCCCGGCGATAGTGGATCGAGCTAACAACGATCTGGCGATCTTCGAATCCGGCGCGATCATGGTTTACCTCGCCGAGAAAAGTGGCCAATTGATGCCGACCGACGACAAGGGCAAATACGCGGTGATGCAGTGGTTGATGTTCCAGATGGGCGGGATCGGCCCGATGATGGGACAATCGAACATCTTTTATCGCTATTTCCCCGAGAAAATCCCCAGCGCCATTTCACGCTATCACAGCGAGTGCCGGCGTCTGTTCGAAGTGCTAGAGCGTCAACTCGAAGGACGCGAATATCTATGTGACGACTACAGCCTGGCCGATATTGCCAATTGGTGTTGGGTCCGCATTCATTTCTGGGGCGGCAGCGACGTCGAAGGCCTGCCGAATCTCAAGTCCTGGATGGCCCGCCTAGAAGCCCGTCCAGCCTGTCAGCGCGGGATTGCGGTGCCGAACGCCATCGATTGGGATGAGCTTGAGAAGGATCTGGAGCAAAAAGATAGCGGTATCAAAAACATGGTGAGCAAGTAGCCCTAGGCCGCCTGCTTGAGAGCTTCGATCCGCGCGCTCAGCGGCGGGTGGGTCGATAAGAGGCCACCAAATAGGCCGCTAATTCCTTGTGCCGCCATACTTTCAGGCAACGCAGCGGGCTCTGATTGTTGCTGTAGACGTTCTAACGCAGCAATCATTTTAGCGTGGCTTGACAGCGCCGCGCCGCCAGCGTCGGCACGGTATTCGCGAAAGCGGCTAAACCATTTCACGACGATTGAAGCCAAGATACCGAGCACCGCCTGAGCGGCGTAGTAACCCATGAAATAACCCATCCCACGGCCACGACTATTGCGATCGATCGCGGCCGCTAAGATGTGTGCAAAGACCATCACGAAGGTGTTCATCACACCTTGCAACAAGGCCAGCGTCACCATATCGCCATTGGCGACGTGGCTCACCTCGTGACCAAGCACCGCTTCCACTTCATCTTGATTCATGTGCTTCAGCAATCCGCTGCTCACGGCCACCAAGGCATCGTTGCGATTAGCCCCGGTGGCGAACGCATTTGGCGCGTCGGAAGAAAAAACGGCGACTTCCGGCATCCCGATACCGGCTTGTTCTGATTGTCGTGCTACCGTTTCGATTAGCCATTGCTCAGACGAATTCCTAGGCGCTTCGATAACCTCCGCACCGACCGCCCGCTTGGCCATCGTCTTCGACATCATCAACGATATGAAGGCGCCACCCATGCCAAACAGGCCCGCAATCATTATGAATCCAGAGGTGCCTTGTTGATGAAGCCCCAAGACTTGCAGCACGATCGACAACACGATCATGACCGCAAAATTGGTACCTAGGAATAAACCGATTCGAAGCATTCGCGTTCTCGTAAAATTGGGTAGATGACATAGCTGTTATGTGGGGCGGCGGCGATCTTTATTCAAGGGTCGCCGGCACCTCGGGCTCGAACGCCGCCTGGGTGCTCGGAATTGGTGCGTCACGCGTCGCATCAAAACGGGTGTCGGGAAACTTGAGGGTTATTGATGTGCCCTTCGCGACCGCGCTTTCGATCTCGATTTCCCAGCCGAAACGATCGGTGACCCGGCGCACCAGACTCAGGCCGATCCCGTGACCACTCTCTCGATTGTTGTCGCCCCGATAATACGGCTCAAATACGTTACCGATATTCTCGGGCGCAATCCCGATGCCACTATCGACAATTTGCACTGAACCAGTATCAACAATAACCGAGACCGTGCCCTGATCGGTGTAAGCACAGGCATTACGGATCAAGTTCCCCAGAACAATGCCCAGAATTTGCTCGTAACCGGTGACCCACAATCTGCCGCGCGAATGACCGGCAATCACGAGTTGCTTGCTGCCGTAGACCATTTGCGCCGCGGCGAGTTCGCGATCGACGACACCGTTCACTGAAACCTCCCGCTCGGCGAGCTTGCCCTCATGCTCACGGGCCAATAACAACAACGCTTCGGTCAATTCATGCATGTCATGCGCGGAGCGTTGAACTTTCTCGGCCATATTGCGCGCCGAATCGCTCAAATCATCACGGCCCAAGAGACTGTTGCTGGCCATCCTGATGACCGTTAAAGGGGTTCTGAGCTCGTGACTAGCTTCACGGGCGAACAAACGCTCGCGTTCCACGAACTGATTAACCCGGTTCATGAGCTGCTGAACAGCCACGACGAGTTGGCGGACCTCTGAATCCATATCGGTGGATTGCAGATCCAGTTCGGGTTCAAAATGCTTTTGTGCCTCGATATCGACGTCCGCCAGTTCTCGGGCCAAGCGGATCACGGGAGACACCGCCCGGCGAGAAATTCGAAAGGCAATCCAAGCCCCGGAATACAACACCACCAATAGCAACGCCAAGGGTGCGACGCCAAAGTAAGTCGCGAGCTGCTGAACGTTCTGTGCATCGAAAACCAGAAACAGACGACCTTCCCGCTCAGTACTCACGTGGACGACAGTCTTGCCCGCAGCGGTGAGAACGTCGTGAATGCCATTCTGTAGGCCCGCGAATTCGTCGGGCGGAGGTTCGCCATGCTCGAAGTAGTAGCCGATTAAGGTGTTGGTATTCGGCGCTCGCGTATTACTTTCGATTTTATGGCGCGCCCAAAAGTAATCAGCTTCACGCTCCAAGGCTGACACAATCAGTAGCTCGCGGATTGCAAATTCCGCAAGGAACACGCCTGCAAACGCGGTCGCGCTGATCAGCAATATTTGCAAGACAAAAGCGCGCCACAGACGCGTATTGAGCCGCCGCGTCTTAAACACCCTCGCTCAACCTGAAGCCAGCCCCATGCACGGTTTTAATCAGCGCTTGGGAAAAGGGTTTATCGACGGCCTTGCGCAGCGTATAGAGATGACTGCGTAGGGCGTCGCTGTCGGGCGGGATATCGCCCCAAACTGTTCGTTCGATCGCGGAGCGTTCTACGACACGAGGAGACTCACGCATCAGTAAGTGCAGGATTTTGAACCCTATTGGTGTTACTGCCAGGGTCCGCCCGCCCCTTTCAACTTGGCGTGTCTTGAGATCGAGTACAAGATCCCCAACGGACAAAATAGCGCTTTCGAGTTTGCCATGGCGGCGCCGCAGCAGTGCGCCCAAACGGGCTGCAAGTTCCTCAAGATCGAAAGGTTTGACCAAATAGTCGTCGGCGCCGCTATCGAAGCCCGCGATCTTTTCATCCAACGCGTCACGGGCGGTGAGCATCAACACCGCGATATCCGAGTTGCGCTCGCGCCGCAGCCGTTGGCAAACCTCCAAGCCGTCGATGCCGGGTAACATGACATCGAGTACCACCGCGTCATACTGATTGGCGCACAACAGACGCCATGCTTGATTACCGTCGGCGGCGTAATCAACATCAACATTCTTCTCCGCCAAATGATCGACGACCATTTCCGCGATGTCGCGATGATCTTCGACAACCAGCACCGCGCTTCCTTCGATGCTGTTGGAACCTGTGACTGGACTGGCTATCGACATGGTTTTAACCGCAGAACTCTAATCTACAGAAAAATAGGCTAGCGCCCAGGGACAGAGTAGCGCAGAAACCACCGTCGAGACGATTATTGTTTGCGCGATCCGCTGCTGCTGATAACCCATCTGCGCGGCAAAAATGAATGCATTAATACCGGACGGCATCAAAGCAAGCACCACCGCGATCTTGGTCCACTCAACAGGCACATCCAAGGCGTTGCAGGCCCACCACACCAGCAATGGGGAGAACACGTTCTTCAAGACAACAAATAGCAGCGTATCCCACATCCCGCCCTCAAGCTTGAAAGCGCCCAAATTCAGTCCTAGCGCGATCAATGCGCATCCAGGTGCCGCGGCGCCGAGCAGGCTTAGGCCCTGATTTATCGTATGTGGCACGCTGAGGTCGAAAAAGTTCAGCCCTAAACCGGCGACCATGCTGACAACAATCGGATTAAGCAACGCCGAGCCGATTGCGCGTAGCGGACTCGAACCGCTGCCGAGCGCGCGCGCTTCCAGTGTTTTGACGGTCAAAACGGTGGTTGGGAACAACAACAGGCTCTGCGTCGCGAGCAGGACATACAGAGGAAGCAGTGCGGCCGGGCCATAAGCCTGGGTCAACAGCGGATAGCCGAGTAACACGATGTTGGAGTAGCAGGCTGTCATGGCTGCGATGCCTAAACTTCCACCCCGCCATTGCAAGAAGTAGGCAGCCGATAGGGCGCCGGCAAAAAACACGGCAAAAGAGGGTCCATAGAACGCCAGGAGAAATCGCCACGGCAGCTCGTTGGGCAAGTTAACCGTCGCAAGATTATTGATGAGCATCGCCGGGATGGCGACGAAATACATAAAGCGGGTTAGGCCCTCGGTTTGAGCGCCGCTAATGACTTTTGATTTTGCCAGCGCAAATCCAAGCGCGACCACAAGGAAAACCGGGGCTACGACGGTGAGCACAACCGACACGATCTAGACCCGCAGTGTTGACGTTAAAAAAAACGCCGGCTAAAAAGCCGGCGTTTCGAACAATGCAGCTTGATAACCGTTACGCGTTAACCGCCACACGCTGCGTATTTGGCGCTTTGATTTTGTCCGTGAAGTTTGGCCAGACCTGTTCCGTGGCAAGCTCTATGCTGCGCATTAGGGCTTTGTGCGGCATGTGGTTGTAGTGGAAGTTCCAGAAATAGTCGACCGGCAGCGCCTTGAACAACGCTTCCAGCTTGCGATTGACGGTGTCGGGGCTGCCATGAATAACCAAGCCACGCTCGGAAATCGATTCGAAAGTTGCCGGCGGATCCCAAGGGCCCTCGCCAGGAGCGGCAACGGCGGCTCCAAATCCGAAGGCAGTGAAAAATTCGTTCCAAATGAATGAGCCCGCATCGCGCGCCAGACGCTCAGCTTCTTCATCCGTATCAGCAATGATGATTTCACGTGTCATGGCCATACCCTGACCGAAACCATAATCATAGCCAGCTTCCGCTGCGGCCTCTTGGCCAGCACGGAAATGCGGTGTCACAACATCGAGATGGGTCATGATGGTGATCGGGACAACGCCCCGCTCCATCGCCCAGCGGATCGACCGTTCCGAGGTCGCGAACGGCATGAACAGATCGAGCATCTGGTTGTTGTACAAGCCTGGCGCGATACCTATTTCGTTGACGATACCTTTCTCGTCGACCCCTTGGCCATATTTATGAGCGGCAGGCGCAGCAGCCCAGGCGATATCCGGCGTCGGGATTTGCCAGTGCTTGCCTTGGTGAGAAAACGTGTCGTTAGACCACGCCTTGTGAATGATCTCGAAATGCTCTTCGAACAGCTCGCGTTTAAGCTCCTCGTAGTCCTCGCCAGCGCCGGGATTACCCAAACCCACCTGCTGACCAAGAACATTGACCCAGCGCGGCTGATAACCACGGGCAAACCCAGCGAACGCTCGCCCTTGCAACATCTGGGACATCATCGCGATATCTTCGGCAAGGTTGATGGGATTGCGCGACGGCAGCACGTTGCCGAGCTGGCCGAACTTCATATTCTTGGTCCTGGAACCGAAATAGGTGTTCAGCAATACCGGGTTGGTAGAGACCTCCTCGCCTTCGATATGGAAGTGATGCTCGGTGGTACCGCACCCGTAGTAGCCAAAATCATCCATGTATTGGAGCTGAGTCGTTATCTCAGACAGCATGTCTTGATAAAGATCAGTTCGTTTGCCGGCCATGCCGGCCTCGATATCAGATTTTCGCCCGACTGACGGCAGGTAAAACGCACCTACTTCCATCACCAATCACCTCGTGTTTTCGAAACGAAATATAGCTCTGGCCCTACGTCAACGTATGGCCCTCAGATCCTGCTTTGGAGATTACTACGCACAGGGAATTTCGTCCATGCTGACAAGCACCTAGGTGCAAGACATAGTGTCCTGAATTAAGTTCGGCAAATCCGTAGGTTACGGCACCTTCGCGGCAACGCAATCAATTTCAATATGCCATTCAGGCAGCACCAATCGCTTGACGATAATGCCGGTCGACGCGGGTCGGGCGTCGCCCAACACCTTGGCGCGCGCCGCGGCAAAAGCACCGTAGTGCGTGTCGTCGGTCAAATAGGCATTGATTTTGACAATATTCTCGACGCTCATTCCAGCCCCTGCGACCACGGCCATCACGTTGGCCCAGGCCTGCTCAGCCTCCTCCTCGATGGTATCCGGCAGCGTTTCATCGGGCCGCACGCCGACCTGACCCGAGATGTGGAGCACCTCAGCATCTGCTGGGATCACGACCCCATGGTGATAAGCGTTATTGAACGGCTTCATGATTCCGTCGGGATTAAATTTTTTGAGCATGTCTGTGGCCTCCTAGAGCCAGAGCCGCCGATTGGGCTAGGGGTAATTTTTCGGTTAAAGTGCGGCGCTTGAGCCTGCGGGCCATCCTCTCACAATACGAAGCTCATTTTATGTCAATCCAAGCGATCCGGACGGAGGAAAACTTCGTCACAGAAGAGCCTTACTACCAGGCAGTTGGTAACGAAATCGAGGTTTTTGCGGCAGCCTTCCAGAACCAACTGCCTATTTTGCTGAAGGGCCCGACGGGCTGTGGCAAAACGCGCTTTATCGAATTCATGGCTTGGTACTTGAAGCGCCCCATGATCACCGTCGCCTGCCATGATGATCTAACCGCCTCTGACTTGGTTGGCCGCTTTCTTCTCAAGGGTGGTGAAACGGTATGGGTGGATGGGCCAGTAACCCGCGCGGTGCGCAGCGGTAGCATTTGTTATCTCGATGAAATCGTCGAAGCTCGAAAAGATACTTCCGTGATCATTCACCCCCTGTGTGATGACCGCCGGTTGTTGCCGGTAGAAAAGCTTGGCGAGTTACTTCAAGCGCCACCGGAGTTCAGTTTGGCGATTTCGTACAATCCAGGTTACCAAAGCGTTCTTAAGGACCTTAAACAAAGTACGCGTCAACGCTTTGTTGCGATCGAGTTCGACTACCCGGATGCAGGTAGCGAGCAAACGATTGTTGAGAAAGAAACGGATATCGATGCGCAAACGGCGAAGCAGCTCGTGAAGTTTGGCGGTATGACCCGAAACCTCAAAGGCAGCGGCTTGGATGAAGGTGCCAGCACCCGGCTATTGGTAAACGCCGCCAAGCTGATTAATGCTGGAATTACGCCAGTGGTCGCAACCGACACCGCGGTCGCCCAAGCGCTGACCGACGACTTGGATATGCTCAAAGCTGTTCACGAGCTAAGCCGCTCGGTTTTCTAGGCCCGTACCTCGCACAGAAATCTAAAGAGCGCTGCGCCTCACGGCGATGTCTGAAGCACGCCAAAATCTCTACAACCGGATCCGGATCCAGAAAGATCTGGAACGGTTTACCGATGGCGTTTTAGCACGCCATGACAACGTTGAGAGCGCAATCGCCGACATCGCGGCGCTCGAACCCAACGCCCAGGAATTTGTCTACCGCTGGACAGAGTTGATCGGCGAGTCCGACAAAGAACTCGCCGCCTGCTTCGTAATGCGCTCTGCAAGCGCTTTCGGGGCGCTCGAAAAAGATGGCGTGCAGGCATGGATCGATACCGCGATGGATGCCTTCGACAACCGCGGACTGGGCGCGGGCATCGAAGTCTTCGAGAAGCCACAAGATTTTGTCGAGCGCTACAGCGGCCAACATTTGCGTTGCGGGTTCGACGAAGTCGTGAGCTTTCTTCAACACTTTGTGACGGGGCTGGGCGGGCGCGAATTGCGCATTGATACCGGCGAATCAACGTATACAGACACGGATACGCTTTATCTGCCAGAGGCAATTTCAGAATTCGGGGCACTGGATGACAACTCCAGTTTGTTCAAACTGACTGCCACTCATTTGTGGTCGCAAACCTGGTACGGGACTTGGCGCTACCAGGTTGTTGAGCAACTGTTGCGCCATCACTCACTGGACTTTGACCTGCCTATTTTTAACCGGCTGGAAGCCATTCGACTCCAGGCATGTATTGAGCGCGACTACCCAGGCTTGGCTCGGCAATTTAGTGCGTTCGCGGATAATTCCCCGCACGCCTCACGGTGGGCAGAATGGCGGGAAGCGGCTGTGGATTTACTTGACCCCGACGCCGACGCGACGACCAGCCTCAGCCTCATCGAAAAATTCCACGACTTACCGTTGCCTGAATTGCTGCCGTTTCACGGCGAAATGTTTGCAGGCAAAGTGAGACAAGCTTTATTCGCCCGTATCGAGCGCGAAAAGGACGCTCTGCAGCATGCGCTTCGCGACATGCAAGACCAGGCGCAAGGCAACGATGGTGGGGAAGGCGACGAGCCCGATCAGGAAATGGTCGACTTTGAACTCATGGAAGACGGCGAAGGGGGCTCGGACATGAGCTTCCAGCTCTCGATGGATGGCGAGACTCTGCAGATGCCTGAGCATTTGCAAGAGTTAATCGGCTCCATCATGCAAGACTTCGGCGAGATGCCGGAGGAACACATGAAACCCGCTGACCTCGGTGAATATGCCGACGACCTGCTTCCCCAAAGCGGCGAGGGCGGCGATGGTTCACTCGACGCCGATGGCAAAGACGTTTTCACCTACCGCGAGTGGGACTGCGTGCGCAATCGTTTCCGCGAAGCGTTTTGCCGCTTGAAGGAAATGGATGTGCCACCGGGCGAGGAATCATTCATCGAAGAGACCCTCGACAAACACCGCGGGATTTTGAAGTCGATTAAGAAAACCTTCGAAGCCGTACTCGGCGAGTCCCGGCTGCTCAGGCGTCAACTCGATGGCGACGATATCGATTTCGATGCACTTATAGACGCCATGATCGACCGCGAAATGGGTCTGGAGATGAGCGACTATGTCTACACCCGCTATCGCAACGTCGATCGCAACATTGCGGTGATGTTCATGGTGGACATGAGCGGCTCAACCCTCGGCTGGGTCAATGATGCAGAGCGCGAGTCTTTGGTGCTCCTGTGTGAGGCGCTGGAGATGCTTAAAGACCGCTATGCGATCTACGGATTCTCTGGTCGCACCCACAAACGCTGCGAGGTCTATCGAATTAAGACTTTTGAGGACAACTACGATCTTGAAACCAAGCAGCGAATCAGCGGCATTAAACCTAAAGCTTATACCCGCATGGGCGTGGCCATCCGCCATCTCGGGCACCTGCTCAACTTGAGTCGGGCGCGAACGAAATTACTGATCACGCTTTCCGATGGCCGCCCGGAAGACTACGGCGGTTACAAGGGACGTTATGGGATTGAAGATACCCGTCACGCCTTGCTCGAACTCAAACGCGACGGCATCCACCCGTTCTGCATCACTATCGATAACGAGGCACAGGAATATCTGCCGCATATGTACGGCGCGGCGAACTATGCGGTGATCGATGAGGTTGAAAAGCTACCGTACAAGGTCGCCGACATTTACCGCCGCCTGACGACTTAGGAGCGGTTGCGCTCGATGGAGGTCGTTGCGAAATGCCTCCGAAGCGGTCATCCACCTATCTCGTAAACTCCTGCTCCTCGGCTTTCCACGCCTATCTGGATCTTCGCTCGCAACGCTCGTTGACCGTCGGCAGACCGATTTTTATGAGCCTGAAATCTGCGGTTTTTCGAGTTCACGCCCCCGCCCGCCTAAGGGCACAACCCCGCGTCCATCGTGACACTCTCCTAGCGTTTTGGCTGGCCGCGTATCGCGTCGAGTTTCAAACCGAGGTTTTGAGGGATGTCTCGCCAGTGCTCAAACGTGGTGGGGCTTCGCCAGCACACTTTGTAAGGTATCTCCGCCCACGTTATCGACGGTTAGCGTTGCGTGATAGCGTACCGTGATCCGCAGAAACGCGAAGCGCCAGCGATCTGGTTCGCGGCGCATACGGTGTTGGTAAGTACCGATCAATACGGTGTCGTTGGCGACGATCTCGAAGAAATAAGCCAACGTGCTTGCCTCATCGCCGTCGAGATCAATTTGCATATTGGTGCTGATATGCCCGGTGGCGAATAGATTGGCACTGGGATTTGCAGCGCCCTCAATCGCGGGTTTATAGAAATCCTCGATGATTGAATCGCGCCCGCGATAGACACCATCAAGCTCTGGCGACAGCGCACTTAAACCGATCATCTCCAACACTGCATGCTCACTGTAGACGTTCCCTAGCCCCTCCCAATCTTCTGAATCAAGCCGAAAACAATAGTCCCGCCAGGTATGACGTACCGCCTCCATATCCTCCAAACGCTGGACACGAGCGAATAACTGATTCATTTGCTGTTCAGACATTCTTCATTCCCCTATTGTTTATGCGCCCCCGGGCGCAGCATCGGATACACCACCGGACCGGCACCCACGCCAACCTCGGCGATCACCTCGAAACCGAAGCCTTCGTAGAGTTGGACGTTGCGAGGATTGCTCGATTCGAGATACGCCGGCGTTCCCCCTTCATCGACTCTCTCCAGGGCATACGCCATAAGTGCCGTGCCAATTCCCTTGCCCTGTGTTGCCGGATCGACGGCAATTGCCGGTAGATACCAACACGGGTCTTGGGGAACATAACGCGCCATCGCTTCGAATACAGCGCGCACTTCGCCAAGACGCGAAGCGTCAATTGTGGCGCTCAACTCCCGCTCAACGACGCTCTGTTCACCTTTCACCCCCGGCGGCAGCCACAGCGCGGCACCCGCGAAATCATTGGTCACGAACGCGGTAAAACTAGCGAAAGCCTTTCCCCCAAAGGCAGAGAATATAGCGGGACCCCGGCTAAAGTAGGTGAGCGGATCGGGCCACATCCATCGCACCAGCGGATCGGCCGCAAAGCCCAACACCATCGTCGCCAGAGTTTGTTGTTGTTCTTCTACGTTTGCCGCGCGGATTGCGGGTATCGACATACCTCTCGGGCCTCCAAGTTTAGGTTGCGAGTATGGCGGCGGGGCTGCGCTTTTTGAAGTTGGATCCGTGATAATAAACGCACGCGTTTTGAGGGGACCAGCCATGACAGAGCGGTTATTTACCGACGAAGAGTTGAAAGAAATGGGTAGGCGTACGCTCGACCGCCTTGTCGATGCCATCGAGTCGGGTGACAGCGAACGGGCGGCCAAGATCGCTAAGCGCATGTACAGCGAATTCCTGAGCATGCATGACCTCTACCGGAACTGGATCACCGCCACGCTATCCACAGTTGGCCGCAAGTACGGCGACGAAGCGCTGGAAGAAATCATGAACGATGGCGTCGATGCCTGGTGGGGCCCGATCAGCGAAAAACTGCCGCCGGGCCCGGAGAATCTGAAAGCGCGGGTAAAAATGTTTGCCGCCGGCCTGCAGGGTCATTTACAGCCAATGGACATCGAGGAAGACGATGAGAAATTCACCATCCGAATGAAACCCTGCGGCAGCGGTGGCCGGCTAGTGCAGGAAGGTAAATACGATGGCAAGGATGCGTTCCTGACCATCAAAAACGCGCAACCGCTCACTTACGGGCGCAAGGATTTTCCGGTCTACTGCGCGCACGAGTATTCCATGGAAAAAGTCGATATCGAGCGCAACGGCAAACCTTTTGTGGTTGTTGAACCAGCCCACAAAATTGGCAAAGAACATTGCCGCATGATCGTTTACAAGAACCCAGATGACGTGCCGGCGAAATACTACGAGCGGCTCGGCTTTAAAAAACCAGCATAAGCGAGAGACAGGATGTCAGACATTTTCAATTTGGAAGGCAAGACCGCACTGGTGACCGGCGGTTCCCGAGGCATCGGCTATATGATCGCCCACGGATTTGTTTCCCGTGGGGTGAAAGTTTACATCTCTTCGCGCAAGGCGGATGTGTGCGATGCGGCGGCTCGCAAGCTTGGGGAATTGGGCGATTGCGTTTCCATTCCGGCTGATATCTCCAAAATCGAAGAGATCGATAAACTTGTCGCCTTGGTGGCTGCGGAAAGCTCGGGGATCAACATCTTGGTCAATAATGCCGGGGCTACTTGGGGCGCGAAGCTCGATGAATTTCCCGAAGCCGGTTGGGATAAGGTCCTCAATACCAACAGCAAAGGTATTTTCTTCCTGACGCAAAAATTGCTGCCCATGCTCGAGAGCGCGGCGACCAAGGAGAACCCCGCGAGCGTCATCAATATCGGCTCCATAGACGGCCTGCACACGTCCTTATTCGAAAATTTCTCCTATGGCGCTTCGAAAGCGGCGGTGCACCACATGACAAAAGTACTGGCCACGCATCTTGCGCCGCGTTCAATTACGGTCAACTGTATCGCGCCCGGTCCTTTCGCCACCGACATGATGGCCCCCATGATTGAGCAAATGGAAGAAACCATCGTTGGGCAAGTCCCGCTTAAGCGCATGGGTGGACCTGACGACATCGCCGGGCTCACGACGCTGCTCGCCAGTCGCGCCGGGGCTTACATAACGGGAACGGTGATCCCGCTCGACGGTGGGGTAATGGGGGCGTCTTAGGCGCCCACCACCCTATTTTCCAGCACGCCGATCGGCGGTATCTCCATCCTAATTTTATCCCCAGGCACCAGGAACTTGGGTGGTTCAAATCCGACACCAACCCCGGCTGGTGTTCCCGTTGCGATGATGTCGCCCGGAAACAGCGTGATCCCTGCTGAAATTGTCTCGATGAGCTGCGGCACGTCGAAAATCAATTGGTTGGTGTTGCCGTCCTGGCGAAGTTCGTCATTTATCCAGCAGCGGACCGGCGTGTTCGCCAAATCGATGCCGTCGCGCGTTACCGCGACCGGTCCCATCGGGCAGAACGTATCTTGGGATTTACCCAGCAGCCACTGCTTGTGGCGCTTTTGAATATCGCGCGCCGTAACGTCGTTAATGATGGTGTAACCCCAAACGTAGTCCATGGCATCAACCTGCGGTATCGATCGCCCTTCCTTGCCGATGATCACGGCTAATTCGACCTCATAGTCCAGATCAGGATCGAGTTTGGCATTGCGAACGATAGGCACGCCATGTGCGATGACGCATTGCGGTAGTTTAGAGAACACGATCGGCGATTCAGGCGCCGCCGTGGAGGTATTGGCGGCATCGTAGCCGCTGAGCGCGAACTCCTTAACGTGCTCGGAATAGTTTTTTCCAATACAGAAGATGTTGCGCTGGGGCCTGGGAATAGGCGCCAGCAACTCGATTTCTCCGAGCGCACGCGGCTGAGCTGCATCTCGCAAAGCCATGAGTGCCAGATTGCCCTCAAATATTCCGAGCAAGCCTTTCTCGGCAAGCTCTGGTTCCAAGTCAAATGGTGTCACCGCACCGCGGTCTTCCGACAATACGCCGACCTCGGTGGTGCCGCGATATCGATAGGTCGCAATATGCAAGAAGCCCCCTAGCGCTTTCGGCTTATTTTTAAATGGACGCTAGCCAATAAGCGCTAAGGAGCCTATGAAGGGGCCCGAAGGGTGTCAAGAGAGGAACGCGGGAGAACCAGCGATTAGTCATCATCGCCAATCGCAACGTCGACGACAGCACCCCCGACTTTAAATGGAACCTTCGCGGTCTCAATAACGACGTCGGTGGCGGTGCCGATGACGGTGGACGCACAACCGCTTAGGGCAAGTATCACAAGCAACGATAATAGCGTTCGGTAATTTCTAACAATCCACATTATATATTCTCTATAAATATATGTATTTAATGATATTACTACTTACAATATCTTCGCAAGTTCAAGCTTGATTCAAGCCCGGCGAGCGGCGGGCGCTAACTTCTTGCAAGATGCCCGAAGCCGACGCCACAAATCCCGATTGGCGGGAAAAATACCGCGATTGCGTTCGCGAGATCGACGAGCTTGAATCGCTTTGGAGAACCCACGTTCGCGACCTCGCGAAAATCATCGCGGCGCTTGCAAGTGGCAACTCTAGAGGCGGCGACATTGCCCAACATCTTGATACGCTGACCGGCAGCGCGGCACCAAACGACAGCGCCGTTCGCCCGGCCCTGCGAGCGTTGGTTAATCTCGCCGCTAATGGCTCTGGAGGCGAAGCGGCGGGCGGTGTGAATCAGGTCGGAGCGTCAATCTTGGAGGAGCTGCAGATCCTCGACGCCGAGGCGCTACCCGTCCCCGCTCTTAACGAACTCGGCGACACCTTAGCGCAAAGCGAGATCTCGGCCGAGGCGTTGGCTCAAGGCGTACGCCGGGTCGCGGAGTCGCTAATCGCACGCGCCAGCGAGGTGCGCCACGATCCCACCTTGTTGGTTTACCTTCTTGATCAACTGTCATTGCCGGGCGCGGCACAAGAGAAAATCGGCGCCTTGATCGCGGACCTGGCGGGATCACCAGACAACAATCAGGCACTGGTTGATCAAATCGCCGATACGCTTACGGACTGCTTTGCATCCTTTAAGGACGAGCTCCAAGGCGCCCAAAGTTTCATGCAAGCCGTTAATGAACGCCTTGCGGAGCTTAATGGCGAGCTTCCGCGTCTCGCCAACGAGCGCGCGGCGGCGGCGGTCGACCGCACCACGTTGAGCGAAAATGTTGATTCGACGATTTCAGCCGTGCACCGCGAATTAAAGGACGCCACGGAGATAGACGCCCTGCGAGGCGCAATCGATTCCCAGCTCGATACGATTAACGGCTATGTAACAAGTTATATCGAAAAGGAACAAATGCGCGCTGATAGTGCGGAACAAAGAGCGCTGGTGTTGGAGCACAACCTCTGTGAGCTCCAGCGGGACTCCGAAGAGCTACGCACCCAACTCGCACGCGCGCAAGAACAATCATCGCGCGACGCGCTAACCGGTTTGCCTAATCGTTTAGCCTACGACAAGAGATTGGAGATCATCGTTCGTGCAGCGAGGAATACCGGCGAAACGCTGTCATTGACGGTTTTCGATATCGATCGATTCAAAACGGTTAACGATACCTACGGACATCTCGCTGGTGACCGCTTGCTTAAAATCGTCGCGCAGCAGTTGCGCAAGCATCTGCGCGAAGGCGATTTTCTTGCCCGCTACGGCGGTGAGGAATTCGTCGTTCTGCTTCCCAATACAAACGGGAATTCGGCGGCCGATGTCGCCGATCTCCTCAGACGTTCGGTAGAACAATGTCGAGTAGGCCATTGCGGTAAACCGCTGAGCTTGACGATTTCGGCGGGGATTGCCGAGCACCAAGGTAGCGAGCCTATCGAAGCAACCTTCGAACGCGCCGACCGGGCGCTCTACGAAGCAAAAGAGTCCGGTCGCAACTGCGTCAAACTTGCGGCCTTGCCCAGGCACTAGAGCGAGCCTGCTTTGAGGCCTGAGTGTGCCTATTCCTTGAATATTCCGCTTAGGAATTGCTGCAGCGCCACCCAAGACTTCTGATCGGCTTGAGCGTTGTAGGCGAGCGCATCCATGCCCCGCTCCCCGGCACCTTTAACCGTAAAACTATGGCGCGCACCCGGATAACTATCCAAGCGCCAATCCAAGTCTGCGGCCGTCATGGCCGCCTGGAAAGCCGCTACCTTGGAGGCTGGTACGAAGGGATCTTCAGCGCCGTGTTGCACCAAGATCTTCGCCTTCACCTGTTGCCCTTGTCCCGGCTTGAGAATCGGTAAGCCACCGTGAAAGGATACAACTCCAGCAACCGGCGCGCCGCTGTAGGCGAGCTGCAAGACTGTAGCGCCACCGAAGCAATAACCAATCGCCGCTGTTCGCTCCGCGTCGACGAGAGGGTGAGCGGCCAGAAGATCATGGGCGGTGCGTACCCGCGCGCGCCAAAACTGCTCGTTGGCGATCACTGCACGATGCCACTCGCCCGCCTGCTGAGGATGCAGAGCAAGCTTACCCACACCATACATATCGATAGCGAAAGCGACGTACCCCAGATTTGCTAACTCGCGGGCTCGTCGTTTGGCGTAGTCGTTCAACCCCCACCACTCATGGACGACCAAAACGCCCGGGCGAGCATGTTTCGTGGCGTCGTCAAAGTATACGAATCCGCGCAGCTCGGCGTCGTCGTGTTCGTAGTACACCATCTGTTCGATCAGATCGGCACCAACGACGCTGGGGAACGAGAACAAGATCGACACAAGCACTACCCTAAGCGACACTAAGCTCGATCCCACTGCACGCAACAACGGCTTTTATTCTAAGCGGTAACGCCGCCGATATAGTTCTCAAGTTGCTCGATCACAAATTCCTGCTCGGCGATGATTGCCTTGACGAGGTCGCCAATCGATATGATCCCGGCAACCCTGCCGCCGTCCAAGACCGGTAAATGACGAATTTTCTTGTCCGTCATCAGCGCCATGCAGTCGGCAATGTTTTGTTCAAAGCTTGTGACCAGCACTTCTTCTGACATGATGTCGGCAACGCAAGTGTCCTTTGAGGAGCGGCCGGTCAAGATTACTTTTCGAGCGTAGTCGCGTTCGCTGAGAACACCACGCACATCACCGCCATCCATCACCAATAACGCGCCGATCTCTTTGTTGGCCATGATCTGCAAAGCATCATAAACCGACGCGTGCGGATGAACCGACCATACCTGCCCGCCTTTCGCTTCTAATATCTGCCGCACTGTATGCATCTCGCTCTCCTTCTCCGTTCACTCAAAATCTAGTACATCAAGATGCAACGTGCTCGAATTGGCGTGCGGTGGCCCGTGAGAAAAATCACTCAACCGTTAGAATAGCGTGAGGCGGTCTGTTGACCCTTTACGGCGCCGGCTTAGACGCCAGGTCTTGCACCGCACAAAAGCAGTCAACGGTGCAAGCTCGACGAGTTTCGAGATCGCTGCCGAAGAACTCCGACAATTAAGGGGCTTTTATGTCTGAGATTTTGCTCGACATCGAGGCGGGCGTGCTGACAATCACAATCAACCGCCCGGAACGACGCAACGCCATCAATGAAGAAGTATGTGGCGGCATAGAAGATGCGATCCGCGCTGCTAATCGCGACTCGGACGCGCGTGTGATCGTCCTAACCGGCGCCGGTGACAAAGCATTCTGTGCCGGTGGTGATTTGAAACCAGGTGCTGATGGCACACCATTCACGATAGATCCGTCCGATCCAAATCACTACGTGATCAAGCTCTTCAAGGAGATGGAGCGCTGCAAGATCCCCATCGTCGCTCGCGTTAACGGCCACGCCTTAGCGGGTGGCTTAGGATTGGTTTGCGCGTGCGATATGGCAATCGGCGTGCGCGGCGCCAAGTTCGGCACCCCTGAATCAGGGATCGGATTATTTCCAATGATGATCCTCGCCTACATGCAACGGGTTATCCCTCGGCGCAAGCTTTTCGAGCTCTGCGTCACGGGCGAGGCCTTCTCGGCGGATGACTGTCTAGAAATGGGAATACTAAACTACGTCGTCGAGTCCAACGAGCTAGACGACAAAATGGAATGGTTCACAGGGCGCATCGTCAACAAATCGCCGACAGCGGTAAAGCTCGGCAAGCAAGCCTTCCATGCGATCGAGGATATGACACTCGACAAGGCCTTTGAGTACACCCAACTCATGCTGCCAATGATGGCGATGACCGAAGACGCGAAAGAAGGCTTTGCCGCGTTCAACGAAAAGCGGTCTCCGGATTGGCCGGGTCGCTAAGCGATGAAGTCCGCTGAAGTCCGTATTGGTTGCGGTGCCGGCTTCTGGGGTGACAGCGCCAGTGGTCCCCGTCAACTGGTCGATTTTGGCGAAATTGATTACCTCGTGATGGACTACCTAGCCGAGATCACGATGTCGATTTTGGCGCGTGTTAAAACGAAAGATCAAAACGCCGGTTACGCAACAGACTTCGTAACGACCGTTATGAAACCGCTGTTGAAAGATCTCGCGGACAAAAAAATCAAAGTGATTACCAACGCTGGCGGCATTAACGCGCGCGCCTGCCGGGACGCCTTGCAAACGCTTATCGAGGACGCAAATCTTGATTTGAAGATTGCGATCGTCGAAGGCGATGATCTGCTGCCGGCGCTGGAAGACCTCCGCGCGCACGATGTCCGGGAAATTGGCACAGGTGCGCCGCTGCCGGAGTCACTAGCGAGCGTCAATGCTTATCTCGGCGCGACGCCGATCGCGGCTGCTTTGAACTTAGGCGCCGACATCGTGATCACGGGCCGCTGCGTAGACAGTGCGCTCGCCCTCGGCCCGCTACTGCACGAATTCGAATGGCAGATCGAGGATTACGATCGACTTGCCGCCGGCAGTCTTGTGGGCCATGTCATCGAGTGTGGCACGCAGTGCACCGGAGGACTGTTCACCGATTGGAAGCAAGTGCCGGGTTGGGACGACATGGGCTTCCCGATCGCGACCTGCCGTGCCGATGGATCTTTTACGATTACGAAACCTCCGCACACTGGCGGCCTGATCACGACCCAAACAATTGCCGAACAAGTGACCTACGAAATTGGCGATCCTACTTGCTACGAATTACCGGACGTGTGCTGTGACTTTAGTGACATCACTCTTCATCAAGTTGCCGACCATGAGGTCGAGATCCGGGGCGCCAAGGGTCAGGCACCATCCGCCCAATACAAGGTTTCCGCAACCTACGCGGATGGGTATCGGGCAACAGCGACCTTAATGATCGGCGGCATCGACGCCACGCAAAAAGCCACGCGCGTTGCTGAGGCGATCCTCGCCCGTACTCGGCGCTTATTCGATGAACGTGAACTCGGTGATTATTCTGATGTCGACATCGAAACGCTGGGTGCCGAGGCCTCCTACGGGCCTCATTCACGGACCGCTTCGACACGTGAAGTGATCTTGAAGATTGGTGTCACGCATCCCCACAAAGCCGCCCTGAATATTTTTGCAAGGGAGATCTACCCCTCCGGCACCGCGATGTCACCGGGGATCACAGGATTCGCGGGAGGGCGTCCAAGCGTGCAGCCCACTGTCAGACTGTTTTCTTGCTTCGTTGACAAAGCTGATGTGACGGTGCGGGTCAATGCTATGGGCGACACCCATACAATCGCCTATGCGCAAGGCCGTAGAGCACGTCCCGCCGAGGGTTCACGGAGCATCCCGGATGTCGAAGACTGCGCTCACGAGAACCCGGTTCCGTTGATCAAGATCGCGCATGGGCGCTCTGGTGATAAAGGCAACAGCGCCAATGTCAGCCTGCTCGCCCGCCGTCAAGAATTTGTCGGCGTGCTTGAGCATCAAGTCACCGAAGCCCGAGTGAGCGCCTATTTTAGTCATCTCGTTAAGGGACCGGTCACTCGTTTCGCATGGCCAGGATTAAATGGGTACAACTTCGTGCTCGAACAAGCATTGGGCGGCGGAGGGATCGCGTCCTTGCGTTACGATCCGCAGGGAAAAGCGTTAGCTCAAATGCTTTTGGACCTTGAAGTTTGGGTGCCTGCGGAATGGCTCGACGAAGGCGGTATAATCGGCCGAGAGCAAGCCCAATCCTAACTACAAGAAGCATCGTGCAATTATGTTTTCTAGCCTCCTGATCGCCAACCGCGGTGAGATTGCCTGCCGCGTCATGCGCACGGCGCAGCGCCTTGGGATCCGCACAATCGCCGTTTTTCACCACGAGGATCGCGCCGCGCCGCACGTCGCTCTGGCCGATGAGGCGGTCGAACTCATCGCCGAAGTACCCACTGCTGCCTACCTGGACATCGAACAACTGGTAGCAGCAGCTAGGGCGACAGGTGCCGAAGCACTCCATCCGGGCTACGGTTTCTTGGCAGAGAACGCCGGATTCGCCGACGCTGTGGAGAAAGCGGGTGTGGTATTTGTTGGGCCCAGTGCGGATGTAATCGAGCTAATGGGAGATAAAATCAAATCTCGCGAGTTTGCAGCCGAGGCCGGCGTGCCGCTGGCACCAAGCGTCACGCAAACCGGTGACACCGACAGTTTCGTTGCCGCCGCGGCCGAAATTGGCTTCCCGCTATTGATCAAGGCCGCCGCCGGTGGTGGTGGTAAGGGGATGAGCATCGTCCGCAGTGTCGACCAACTCGCCGACGCCGCGGTGACCGCGGCCAGTGAGGCGGAACGGTATTTCGCTGATGGCCGGATCTACGCTGAGCGCTACATTGAGCAGCCGCGACATATCGAGGTGCAAGTTCTCGGCGATGGACAAGGCAAAGCAGTGCATCTGTTTGAACGCGAATGTTCCGTGCAACGCCGCTTTCAAAAAATCATCGAGGAATCGCCAGCAACCAATCTCGACACCGAGTTACGCGACCGGATCTGCGCGGCGGCCGTGGCGTTGTCGGCAAGGGCAAAGTACCGCAATGCCGGTACGGTGGAATTCGTCTTGGCACCTGACGGCGAATTCTATTTCCTGGAAATGAACACGCGCTTGCAAGTGGAGCACCCGGTCACCGAAATGGTGACCGGTATCGATCTGGTTGAGGAGCAACTGCTAATCGCCGCAGGCGCTGGGTTGCGCGTTGATCAAAATGAAATAACCCAAACCGGCCACGCCATCGAGTGCCGTATTTGTTGCGAAGAACCGGATAAAGACTTTCGCCCCGCGACCGGTGCTGTGCGCATGCTTCAAGAACCGAGTAGCGAGAACAGTCGGTTTGACTGTGGCGTTCGTCAAGGCCAGACCATTAGTGCGTCATTTGACTCAATGATCGCCAAACTCATTTGTTTCGGCGATACCCGCGACCAGGCGATCGAGGAAAGCCTCGAGGCACTCGGTGAATTGGTGCTGTTAGGTGTCGCTAACAATGCTGATTATCTCTCCCAAGTGTTGGCGCATCCGGCCTTTGCGGCCGGCGAGCTGCACACTGGATTTGTCGTCGATCACGCCGACAGTTTGGCGCCGGCGCCGCTGGCAGACCTCGACAAAGCCGCGGTCTTAATCGCTGCCGCCCTGGGTGACGAGCAGTTCAGCCGGCTGGTGTACGAAACACCCGAGCCGTATGCGTCGATTGGCCACTGGCGTAACTAGAAAATTATCTTATGGCATTCAAATTTAAATTGAACGGGCAGGAGCACGTGCTTGGTATTAAAGCGCGACGGCCGGAACTCGTGGCAACGATTGATGACAAAAGTTATCAGGTTGCGGAAGCCGGCGACCTCGGCGATGGCGGCTCCTTAATACTCAACGTCGATGGCCAAGCGTACGGCGTGTGGCGTGTGGCAACCGAGCACGGCATCCATCTTAAAGTGGGTGGCCGGAGTTTCTTCGTTGAACATGAAGATGAAATCACCGCGGCCCAACTGGATTCAGGCGCCGGCGATATTGTTCGTGCCGATATGCCGGGGGTGGTGGTATCGGTGATTGCGGCGCCGGCTACCCCAGTAACCGCCGGCCAAGCCGTGATGGTGATCGAATCGATGAAGATGCAGATCACAATCGCAGCACCGCGCGACGGGCAGATCGGCGAAATCCACGTCAGCCAAAACGATACTTTCGACAAGGGCGATGATTTGATCACCATGCGCCCTCTTGAAGATTAGGCTCAGAAACAATGTCTCGCATTCTCAGCAAGCTACAAACGAACACTACGGAGTTCAAAGCCAACTACGCACATAACCTGAAACTCGTCGAAGAGTTCAAAGAAAAACAGCATCAGGCGCGTTACGTTCGCCCGCAAAAGGACATTGATCGGCTCGCGAACCAGGGCAAGATGATGCCTCGCGAACGGTTGGAGAAACTACTCGATCCGGGCACACCTTTTCTGGAGTTTTCATCACTCGCAGCGAATATGTCTTACGACGGTGAGGCACCGGGTGCTAGCGTGATCACCGGGGTCGGCATGGTCGCCGGACGCGAGGTGATCATCCACGCCAACGATTCGAGTATTAAAGGCGGGGCCTGGTATCCGCTGACGGTTAAAAAGATTGTTCGCTGCCTCGACATCGCCATTGAAAACCGCATGCCGGTAATTCATCTGTGCGATAGCGCTGGCGGATTCCTACCTTTGCAATCAGAAATTTTCGCCGATCGTTATTACGCTGGCCGGATCTTCCGCAACCAATGCGTGCTATCGAAAATGAACTGCAAGCAACTCGCCCTGGTGTTCGGTCACTGCACGGCGGGCGGCGCCTATATCCCAGGGTTGAGCGATTACTCGGTCATCGTTCGGGGAACGGGCGCGGTGTTCCTCGGTGGTCCACCATTGGTAAAAGCGGCAACTGGCGAAATCGTGACAGCCGACGAATTAGGGGGCGCAGACCTGCACACGCAAGTTAGTGGTACCTGCGACTATCCCGCCGATTCGGAGGACGAGGCGATTGCAATCGGCCGTGAGATTGTCGGCCAATGGGATCACACGCCAAAGTGGCCGATTCAACAGGATGCGATCGAGGAGCCCTATTACGACCCGGACGAGCTTTATGGAATCATTCCGAACGACATTAAAAAGTCGTTCGAAATGCGTGAGGTGATCGCGCGCGTCGTCGATGGATCGCGGTTTCACGAGTACCAACCGGCCTACGGCACGACCTTAGTCTGCGGATTTGCCAACATATGGGGATTCAAGGTTGGCATTTTGGCCAACAACGGTGTGCTTTTTAATGACAGTGCATTGAAAGGCGGCCACTTTATTGAGCTCTGTAATCAGAACAACACCCCATTGGTTTTCCTGCAAAACATCACTGGTTATATGGTGGGCCGCGACTACGAAGCGCAAGGGATCACCAAAGATGGCGCGAAAATGATCATGGCGCAGGTTGGCTCTAAGGTGCCGAAGTTCAGCGTCATGTGTCATGGCTCCTTCGGCGCGGGCAACTACGGAATGTGTGGCCGTGCTTATGATGGCCGCTTCCTGTTCTCGTGGCCGAACAGCCAAATTGCCATCATGGGTGGCGAACAAGCTGCGAAGACGCTGGTCGAGGTTAAGACGCGGCAACTTGAACGCTTGGGTGAAGAAGTAACCCCGGAAATCGTAGAGCAAGTGTTTAACGAAACGCTCGAGGCGTACCAACATCAAATGTCGGCTTACTATGCGACCTCTGAAATGTGGGACGACGGTTTGATTGACCCCATAGCAACCCGCAATGCCTTGGGCGTTGCAATCAGTGCGTCCTTGAATGCCCCATTGGGTGAACCCGGTTACGGGATTTTCAGACTTTAAAAAAACGGCGCGAAGCTTGCGCCACGCGCCGTACCTATGTTGCTGCTTCCAAGCTTACTGCTTGGGCATAAATCCCTGACCCTTATAGAACATTTCCGAGATCTGCGGATCAGACCATTGCATTTGATTCTTGGCGAACATCTTCACTTCCGCCATGCTCACCATGCCATCGCCGTTCGCATCTAAATTTTTGAAATGGTCTTTCATGAAGGGCTGGAATCCCACGAAGTGATCCGCGGCCATGAATTTCTTAACCTCGTCTTCGGTCATCATGCCGTCATCGTTGGTATCGGCCATCATGACCACGTCGGTCCAGGGCATGAACCCGCTTTGAGCGCTCGCGCCAGCCACAACGCCGAGTGCAAGGATTAGTATGGTTAGTAAATTTGCAATGTGTCTCATCAGGCGCCTCCAGTGCGTTTTCTTAAATTGAATTTGATTGTGCCCGGGTCACCCGTCCCCACGCGCGCTACATCCCGAATATAGAGTCCAACCAAGGCACGATTTCCGGGCGGTATGGTAGCGGATCACGGTTGATATACCCAGACAGCTAATGGCGGCGGTGATATGTCGCGCCGCCAGCCTGATTAGACGGCGGCAAGCGTTTAGGTTCCGTAACGAGGCTCGAGGAAAACACCCGCGCCTAAAAGGCGCGGGTTCCTAAGATCCAGCCCGGACAAAGTTTGCTTCGAGCTAGCCTAGAATCGAAGAGGTCTTAGATGTCCTATAACCAAAGACCGTGCCAAGCTCGTCGATTCCATAAAATTCAAAGACTTAAATCCTGGTCGAACCCGTTTACAGCAGCGAGCTGTAAACGAAATTGACATCAATTCAGGGGCTTATATGGCCATTCGGTCACATAACGCCCGGCTTATCGACAGAAATATAAGATTTTCAGAAAGTTACAGGATTTTAAATGCAGCGGCGCAGTGTCAGAATTTTTAATTGCCAACGTTAGAATTCGACTTGCAAGACTTTATCGACGGCTTCGATTTCTAGCACGGCAGCTAAAGCGCTGTCGTTTAGAGGCTGCGAGATCCCAACCAATGCCACGGCTGTGTCTCCGTTCGGCGATGCGCCTACCTGCATGTTAGCAATGTTGATCCCTTCATCCCCAAGGATCGCTCCCAGCTTGCCTACGACGCCCGGTTGATCGGCGTGCCGGGTAAATAGCACGTGGCCTTCCAAGGCAGATTCAACCGCGTATTCGTTAATACGCAACAGACGCGGATGACGCTCGTCGAATATTGCGCCTTCTATGCATAAGTCACCGTCAGCAGAAGTCGCAGTGACGCGAATCAACGAAACATAATCTCGGGATTCTTCGGAACTCACCTCGGTCACCCGCATTCCCTGACGGCGGGCAAGATGCTTGGCGTTCACTTGATTCACCGGTACCGAATGATGCTCGCAAAGCAGCCCGACGAGAGCGGCGCTTGCGATCGGATGGCCATCAAGCTCGGCCGCATCGCCGAAAATACCGATCTCGACCTCGGTATAAGCGCTCTCCCCCATTCGGCAAGCGAGGCGGCCCAACTTCTTGGCAAGGTCCATATAGGGTTGCAACTGAGTGAGTTTCTCTGGCGCAACACTTGCCGCATTGACGGAATTAATAATCTCGCCACGCAGCAAAAACGCTGCGATCTGATGGGCAATCTCAACGCCAACAGCGGTTTGGGCCTCCTCAGTCGAAGCTCCCAGATGGGGTGTGAACTGAATATTCTGAACGCCAAACAAGGGAGACTCGCCGGGCGGCTCCTCGGCAAACACGTCCAAAGCAGCCCCGGCGATTTTGCCCGCTTCAACCAACTCGGCAAGCGCACTCTCCTCGATCAAGCCGCCACGCGCGCAATTGATGATCCGGGCACCGGGCTTCATTGATGAAAGACGCTCGCGATTAAGAATGTTTTTGGTGCCCTCCGTCATTGGGCAATGCAAGGTTAGATAATCAACGCTCGCGATCATTTCATCGAGCTCAAGTAATTCGACACCGTGCTCGGCAAAGGTTTGTTCGGTGACAAACGGGTCATGGCCGAAAACCTGCATCTTAAGTCCCAAGCAACGTTCAGCGACCAGACGCCCGATGGTCCCAAATCCAATTATTCCAACGCGTTTGCCCGAAAGCTCAGCACCCACAAACTTATTACGTTCCCATTTGCCATCACGGACCGACTGATCGGCGGCCGGCAGGCTACGGCTTAAAGAAAACATGTGCGCGACGGCCAGCTCCGCGGTGGTCGTCGCATTCGCATCCGGGGTATTCAAAACCACGATGCCGCGCTCAGTGGTAATGTCTAAATCAATGTTATCGACGCCGATCCCGGCGCGGCCAACGACTCGGAGCTGGCGCGCTGCGTCCAGCAGCTCGCCCCGGATCTTGGTGGCACTGCGAACGATGATGGCATCTGCTTGCTGCGCTTTGGGAATGGCGTCTTCGACGCTCAACCCAGGCGCGAATTCCACGTCGAGCTCCGGATATTCCGCGAGTGCGTCCAAGCCTTCCTGGGCGAGCTTATCGGCAACAAAAACCTTATGCATGGTGAGACCCCTAGAACTTACGCGGCGGCTTGCGCTTCGACGATTTGCGTATAGGCCCATTCCAGCCACGCAGTAAGCACGAGAAGGTCGCCGGCATCGACCGTGGCACCACCCCATATCCGTAAGCCTGGCGGCGCTTTGCGATAGCCGTTGATATCGAATGCAATCCCTTCGTCCTCAAGCAGTAGGCTCATTTGTTTCGTGACGCCAAGCTGTTCGTCCTCGCTAAGTTTGGAAAACCAATCGGCCACAATCTTCAAACAGATCGACGTGCTCGACCGCTGGTTTGATTGCGCCGCCAAAAACTCGACCCAGTCGGTTTTCTCCACCCATTGTTCAAGCGCATTCAGATTGTTCTTGCTGCGTTCCACAAGACCTTCGAGTCCACCCACCGACCGCGCCCAATCCAAAGCGTCAATATAGTCTTCAACGCACAACATCGACGGGGTGTTAATCGTCGCACCGGCAAAAATACTCTCGTCAAGTTTTCCGCCTTTCGTGACCCGAAATATCTTGGGCAGCGGTCGCTCCGGCACGAAACTTTCCAAACGCTCGACGGCCCGTGGGCCCAAAATTAAAACGCCATGCGCGGCTTCGCCACCCAACACTTTCTGCCATGAAAACGTCACGACGTCGAGTTTTGCCCACGGTAATGGCATCGCGAATGCGGCCGACGTCGCGTCACATATCGCCAGACCGGCGCGATCCGCCGGGATCCAATCGCTTTGGGGTACACACACGCCAGAAGTTGTTCCATTCCACACGAACACCACGTCCCTGTCGAAATCAGCGGCCCCGAGATCGGGTAACTCACCATAGGGCGCTATGATCTTGCGCGCGTCTTCGATTTGCAAAACGTCAATGACGTCGGCCACCCATTCCTGGCCAAAACTTTCCCACGCGAGAACGTCGACACCGCGGGCACCGAGAAGATTCCACAGGGCAAGTTCGACCGCGCCAGTGTCCGAGGCGGGGACGATCCCAATCCGGTAGTCATCAGGTACTTCCAGAATCTCACGCGTTTTGTCGATCGCATCCTGCAAACGCGCCTTACCCGGTTTTGAACGATGCGAGCGGCCAAGAACTGCATCTTTGAGAACCGCCGGCTCCCAACCGGGACGCTTAGCACAGGGCCCAGATGAAAAACACGGGTTTGAAGGTCTTTGAGTGGGATTTATCATGAGCCTAGCTACCAATGACGCGGTGCAAAAGGGGCGACGATTGTACTGCGCACGAAGGCGATTGCAACGAGCTTAAAAGCCGGCAACAGCGTCGTAAACAATTTCATTTGAATAACTAAATAACCGGAGCAAATCACCATGAGTGAGCGGATCATAATGCGAGTTGGCGAGTGTCTAGTGGCCGGCGGCCCACCCGGAACGGCCGCTGAGCCAGAAGTTGCGATCGGTGAGATGGATGGCCCTATGGGGATCGCTTTCGGTAATCTCTTGGGCGACCAAGTCAAAGGTCACTCTCGGGTACTTGCCATCATGAACACCGACATCATGGTGCGCCCGCCGACGCTGATGGTCAGTAAGGTCACTGTCAATAATAGCCGTTATACGAACATACTGATGGGAACGGTTCAGGGCGCTATTGCTAATGGAGTGCTCGACGCGGTGCGCGCCGGTGATATACCCAAAGACCGCGCCGATGAACTTGGCATTATTGTTTCCGTGTGGCTGAATCCCAGCGTTGCCACCGACGACAATCTCGATCACAAAATTCTGTTTGATATTCATCGTGAAGCAACGGCCAAGGCCATTCACAAAGCGATGTCACACGAGCCCTCGATTGATTGGCTATTGGAGAATCAGGATGAGATCGTGCATAAGTATTATCAGATGGGGCAGGATGGGAAAATTTAAGCCGCAAAAAAACAAGCTCAATTTATTACGGCTCTAGCCAAGCGTCGCGCCGCTTTCCCTCATGCTGGGAAAGAGCACCAAACCTGGGGCTTTGGCGTTGATGATGTGCGTGGTGCTGAGCGGCGCCGGATCCGCGTTGCCCCCTTCGCATAGGTGCCATCAGCGCTACTGAGATAAGGTTTGTCTGATGCCCCGGATGTCATTGCGACGCTAGTGAAAATCTCGCGACTGTGTCATCAAGCTTCCGAGCCATGAGCTGTGATCATACAAGCGCTCGGCGATCACATGGATCACTTCACCATCACGCTGCACCTCACCCTGTACGCCTAACAGGCGCGCCCCCAGCACTTCACGGCGTTGGCTTTCGACAAGGCTCGACCACACCACAACATTGATTGCACCGATCTCATCTTCGAGAGTAATGAACACCACACCAGTCGCGGTACCTGGGCGTTGCCGGGTAACAACCAAACCAATGGTCTTTACCGCTTCGCCGTGACGCATTTGCCCGATGATCGCACCATTCACGAAACCTTGTTGATCTAAACGTTGACGTAATAGTGCTAAAGGGTGGCGCCCCAAGGTTAAGCCAAGACTCGCATAGTCGGCGACCAAATCTTGCCCTTCGGTGGGACGTCTTAGCATTGGGGTTCCTTCACGCACCTCGGCACCCGGCAAAATCGGTATCTCAGGCTCAATTCCCAACGCCGCCCAGCTTGCTTGGTGGCGGTTGCCAATCAACTGCTGGAGTGCGCCACCATCGGACAAGGCTTTCATATCACCACGATCTAGTTTGGCGCGCCGCGCCAGATCTGAGACGCTTCTGAAAAGCGCTTTCTCACGCGCCGCCATCAATCTTTCGGCAGCGGCCTGCGAAAAGCTTTTAACAAGACGCAAACCTAAACGTAGGACCGCCTTGCCGGATTGAAATCCATCACATTCAAGCGTGCAGTTCCAATCACTATGTAACACGTTCGCGGGTCGCACGAACACACCGTGACGGCGTACATCTTGAATAAGCTGTGCCGGCGCGTAGAAACCCATCGGTAAGCTGTTAATCAACCCTGCGGTAAACGCGGCTGGCTCATGACACTTCAACCAAGCCGATACATAGGCCAATAGAGCAAAACTCGCAGCATGCGATTCTGGGAAACCGTACTCCCCAAAACCCTGGATTTGATTGAAGATCCGCTCGGCAAATTCTTCGTTGTAGCCGCGCTCGCTCATGCCTTCAATCAAGCGAGTGCGAAAATGCTCCAATCCACCATTGCGTTTCCAACTCGCCATTGAGCGCCTCAGTTGATCGGCTTCCCCTGGCGTAAAACCGGCTGCCACCATGGCAAGCTTGATCACCTGCTCCTGAAATAGGGGCACACCTAAAGTACGCTTTAGAACATCTTCAACATCCTTGCTCGGATAGGTCACCGCCTCCTCGCCGTTGCGCCGGCGTAGATAGGGATGCACCATTTCCCCTTGAATAGGTCCGGGGCGAATGATGGCCACCTCAATCACCAGGTCATAATAGTTGGCGGGCTTTAATCGCGGCAGCATGGCCATCTGCGCACGTGATTCGATTTGAAACACGCCGACGGTGTCACCGTGCTGAATCATCTGGTAGGTCTCTGGATCCTCTGCCGGGAGCGTCGCCATGCTCAGGCGCCGACCGTCAAAACCTTCAATGAGATCGAAGGTTTTGCGGATCGCGCTCAGCATTCCTAGACACAAACAATCAACTTTGAGTAAACCCAGCGCTTCAAGATCGTCCTTATCCCATTGGATCACCGTGCGCTCTGGCATCGAGGCGTTCTCAATCGGTACCCAATTGGAAAGCGGCTGGTCAGAGATCACAAAGCCACCCACATGCTGAGAAAGATGGCGCGGAAACCCGATAATTTCAGAGAGCAGGCGCAACAGGTGCTGGATCTTCCGATTATTAATATCGAAGCCAACTTCTTGCAAACGCTCGGGGATCGCGCACTTGCCATCCCACCAAAAAACATTCTTGGCAAGCCTGTCGACTTGCTCAAGATCAAAACCTAAAGCCTTACCCACGTCGCGGATAGCGCTGCGCATCTTGTAAGTAATAACCGTTGCAGCAATAGCGGCACGCGAACGTCCGTACTTGTCGTAAATATATTGAATAACCTCTTCACGTCGCTCATGTTCGAAATCAACGTCAATATCCGGCGGCTCATTGCGTTCTTTAGAAATAAAACGTTCGAATAGCATTTCCATACGCGCCGGATCGACTTCGGTGATCCCTAGCGCATAACACACCGCTGAATTCGCCGCCGAGCCTCGTCCTTGGCAGAGGATCCCCTGTGTACGGGCAAAACAAACAATGTCGTAAACGGTAAGAAAAAATGCCTCATAGGCAAGCTCAGCAATCATCTTCAATTCATGCTCAATAAGTGCACGAACCTTTGGCGAGATGCCTTGCGGCCAGCGTTGTTGCATACCCACCTCGGTTAAATGGCGCAGATGAGTTGTTGGTGTTTCTCCTGGCGGCACTAACTCATGAGGGTACTCATAATGAAGTTCAGTCAAGGAGAAATGACAACGCTTGGCAATCTTAATGCTTTCTGCAATCAAGTCCGGTGGGTAGATTTTTGGGAGTCGCGCTCTAGAGCGCAGATGACGTTCACCGTTCATGAACAAGGCTTTGCCAACGCCTTCAAGTGGCATGCCGAAACGGATCGCAGTTAAGGTATCTTGCAACGATTGGCGTGAACGCCGGTGCATATGCACGTCGCCTGCAGCGACTAAAGGTAACTGCGCATGCTGCGCCAGCACACGCAACTGCCCAAGCCTTTCGATATCACCGCCCTCATAAAAACACTCAACGGCAAGCCAAGCGCGGCGACTAAATCTTCGCGCTAGCCATTCAACGTTTTGCTCTAGATCATCTTGCGGTATCCACAGAATCAGACCTTCGCTTAGAGCTTCAACATCACGTCGATAAAGCGCGTACCCGCCTTTTTCGACCCGGCGCCGTCCTTGAGTAATTAAGGCGGAAAGTTGCTGATAGGCCTCAAGGCTGTCGGCCAAAACAACTAGCTTTGGCCCATCGATCAGTGACAGCTCAGTACCAATAATTAAATGGAATCCCAGTGGCTGCGCTGCTTGATGCGCACGCACTGCACCGGCTAAAGAGCATTCATCGGTGATCGCAAGTGCTTGGTAACCCAGGCGATGAGCTGTTGTCACTAACTCATGCGGATGCGAGGCACCGCGTAAAAAAGTGAAATTACTCAGGCAATGAAGCTCGGCATAAGCCGGAGGCTCCCCTTCATAAATGCGAGATCTCATGGGCAATATCATTATTTTTAAAATACTGTATATAATTACAGTATTGCTGATCAAGTCCCGAGCCTTGGCTGTCTCTAATGACGGCCAAAGCCTTCAAGGATCCTGGCGCAACGACGATATCCAAAGCATGAGAATGACAACGCTCTTGTTCACCCTCCTTGCCCACTTGCCGGCCCTCGCCGCCTCACCAGTCACTGGCGAGCAGATAACCGATCTCGCCACCGATTTCGTGACCGCGCGCCTCACCGATGCGCGTTTACTGCTGCGTGGTCCCGACCTGCAGATGCCCGAGCCGCCCCCAGGGCTCGATTGCATGGAGCTCTATAACCAACGCCAACGCTTGATCAATGAACGCCTGAATCGCCGCGTAACTTTCTGGGATGATCCACGTACCCGCGCAGCAATCGCGATCGGGACGATTTGGACGCCCGCCTTCTACACCGTTCCTTATCTGGGGCTCGGCGGTCATCTGCGCACCCAGCGCTCAGTGAACCATCAAACCGAGATTGATGCCTCGCGGATCGCATCAGCACAACTGCGCTGTTTCGAGCGCTAAAGAATTACTACACTCTCACCCGCTAAGCGGGTCTAAACGCGTCAATGGGCGCCGTGGCCTGTGTTATATTTCGCCGCCTTTTTCATCACGCCCTTGGCCACCGTTGAACCGTGCCTTGATGGAGTAAAACCCACATGTTCGATGCCCTTGATACTCTCGCCCCGGACCCGATCCTTGGTCTTATGGCTGCCTACCGCGCGGATCCCCATCCGCAAAAAATTGACCTTGGCGTCGGTATCTACAAAGACGAGGCGGGCGACACGCCCATCATGGCAGCGGCTGGCGAGGCCGAGCGGCAACGCATCGCGCAAGAAACAACCAAAGCCTACATCGGCCCCCCTGGGACGCCTGAGTTCAATGACGCGATCCGTGGTCTCATATTTGGCAACCAACACGATGCCGTCAAAGCCGGCCTCGTCACCGGGGTGCAAACGCCCGGTGGCTGTGGTGCGCTTAGAGTTACCGCGGAGCTGTTGAAGCGCGCGCGACCGCAACTGACCATCTGGGTCAGCGATCCGACCTGGGCTAATCATATTCCGCTGCTGGGATCGGCAGGCTTGAACATCGAGACCTACGCGTACTACGACCGTGAGAATCAGTGTTTGCGGCCTGAGGCGATGCTTGAAACGCTGGCCAAGGTCGCCACCGGCGATGTGGTGCTGCTGCACGGCTGTTGCCACAATCCTTCCGGTGTGGACTTAGACGCCGAGCACTGGCACGAGGTAGCGAAACTCGCCAATCAACAAGGTTTCTTGCCGTTTATCGATTTGGCCTACCAAGGCCTCGGCGATGGGTTAGACGAAGACGCGTACGGTGCGCGTTATTTAGCCGAGCACTGTGAGGAGTTGGTGGTCGCCGGATCGTGTTCGAAGAACTTCGGCTTGTATCGCGAGCGCGTGGGTACTGTTCAAGTCAAGAGTGCCACGAATGCAATCAGCGAGGTCGTCCAGAGCCAACTGGGCAATGTGGTCAGGGGGATTTACTCCATGCCTCCCGCTCACGGCGCCGCAATCGTCGAGCGCATCTTGGGCGACGAGGCAATGAGTGCCAGTTGGCGGCGAGAGTTGGACGAGATGCGCGAGCGCATCAATGGTTTGCGTGCGCTGTTGGCTCAATCGTTAAGTGAGAAAACCGGGCAGGATTTCAGCTTCATCGAGCGGCAGCGCGGCATGTTCTCGTTCTTGGGGATCACCCCTGAGCAGGTGGCGACGCTTAAAGAGCAATACAGCATCTATATGGTCGATTCATCGCGCATTAACGTCGCGGGGATCAACCAGAAGAATGTAAAATATTTCGTCGATGCAGTCGGGTCGGTGTTGGCCTAGCGAACCGCAGATCTGGTGCCGATCACGCCCGGTGAAATCTCCGGCAACCGGGCGATTAGCGCGCTCTAGGAACGTGCGTTCGGCGAGGAATTGGTCCGAAATCCGCCAGGCTTCAAGCGATATGCCGGTGAGTCATCCGCTGCAATGATAAGTGCGACGAGGGGGCGCCATTGCGGTCTAAAAAAAGCAGCACCGCCTCCCGGATCGCCTCGTCCAATTGCGGCGTTAGCGCCAAATAAAAAACCTCGCGCACAAGTGGCGTAAATTTCAAGCCCATCCGCTGCGCTGCGGTTGCGACCCCGAAGCCGACGTCCGCTTCGCCGCTTGCAACCAGTGCCGCCACGGCGCTGTGTGTGAACTCTTCATATTGATAACCATCGATTTTTCCGGGTGCTATAGCCGCCGCGCCGAGTAGACCGTCCATCACCAACCGCGTTCCAGAGCCCGACTGCCGGTTGATGAATTTGTAATTGCCGCGGGCCAACTCCTCTAGTGAACCGCAGACTTTTTCCTTACGACAAATAAACCCGAGTTCACGAGTCTCTACCTCAAAAAGGAGCGCATCAGCCGCTATCAGGTGCATTAAGTATTGCCCCACCGAGGCCCCCAAGGCACCTAGCGGTATATGGAAACCCGCGAGTTGAGCTTCTCCGCGACGCAAGCGTCTTAAGGCTTGCTCGCTGCCAACAATGTCAAACTTGACCTCCGCAGAATTTCCCAAGTCCTGCGCAAGTTCTCGCATTAAATCGCTATGGCTTGAAGCCAATACAACGGCGCGCGCGGAAGATGTGAAGCTCGCACTGAGGGTGTCATTGATTTGCCGGGCCATGGCGGACAGTTCGCCTTCGAGGGCAAGCTCTGCGATCCGCCGCGCCTGCAGTAAGGCAATTCCAGCCGAGGTCAGCGTCGCTCCGCGACCCCGGGCTCTAACGACAAGGTCAGCGCCGACGAAGCTCTCCCAACGTTTTAGTTTTCCCCATGCGTAACGATACGAAACACCTAACTGCTCGGCGGCAAAACGCAGGTTTCCGCCGGTTTGTATGCCATCAAGGAGATCAAAGAGTTGTTTATCAACTGTTTCTTCGCGGCGCTCGTCGTGCAATGCCCAAGCCAAACTCAAGCTGACCTTCATGACACAATCTCGACCAGTTCACTGTCTTTCAAACGAGCCAGCACAACGCGCTCGAAACGGGTGGTTGCCGCGAGAGCCATTTGCGCTACCGAGCGCGCGTGCGTGCGGTATTCGTCGTCATCAACCATATTGATCAGGGGTACAACCGCCGCGCGCTGCGGAATGCCCCGCAAAGCGCCGTCTTCATGCACCAGCAAACGCGCGAGATGATGTTCGGTCAAGGGCTCATCGTAGGCACAGCCGGTCACCGCGGACAGCTCTTTCTCGCGATGCGCGATACCGCTGGCAAGCTCGCGGCCGAGCACTTTGATTGAGACCAGCGGAATCACGACGTCGGCGATGCTCGGCACCAGCGGCTCATGCTCGGCGGGGGCCTTGATCCATCGCGCTCGCGCACCATCGGCCTTGATGTATAGCGCTTCAAATTGTCCGCTTCGCCAAAGTTCACCAATCAACTCATCATCAATACCGCCGACTCGTTCTGGGGTGTCGGTCTTGCCGGCGACAGCCACGACCCGCCCGCGGGTCGGGATGCGATCGAGGCGCAGCGATCCCGCTTCAACGATGACGTCGACTTGGCCCTCGTCATAGCGGTACATATGCGATGTTGAGGACAGCAGCACGCGCCCGGTATGCGCACTCGCGAATGAGTACATCGCCGATTTTTTACCGCCGGCCCCCACAAATGCGACCGTTCCACGTTCCGCGCGACACGCACGAAGCAAATCATTCATAGATATGTCTATGTCTTCATATTTAGGGGTTCATAAGTATGTCTTTAAAATATCAATGATTTCAATGTTAAATATCGTTTCTACGGTACTTTATGTTGCTTTTAAAAATAACTATCGCAGTACTCGCGGGCCTCTTTACGGGCGTCTCGGGCGCAGCACAAGCGCAACCGTGGCGCCTGAGTGAGGCACTCAAGCTTGGCGGGCCGTTGTCAATCAGCGGGACCAGTCGCCTACGCTATGAAGGATTAGACGAACAATTTAGAACCGGGCGCACCGGCTCCGACCAAGTGTTTGTGTTGCGAACCACGCTCCAAGCCCAGCTCAACGCGCGAAACTGGGCGATCACCGCCGAGCTTTTGGATTCTCGCGCCTACTTAGATGACAGAGGAACCCCATTAAATACGACAGTGGTCAATGCCGTTGAACTGTTGCAAGCCCACGTCTCATTTAAGAAGCAAAACTGGTTACGCAACGGTGATTCACTGCACGCGCGCGCTGGCCGCATCACGATGGATGTGGGCAGCCGACGTTTCGTCGCACGTAACCGCTATCGCAACACGATTAATGGGTTCACAGGCATCGATGCCGCCTGGCAAAACGGCGAAGGACACTCAGTTCGCGCATTTTTTGCGCTACCGGTCCAACGCCGGCCGAGCGAAGCATCAAGGCTCGCGCGCAACGTCATTGACTTCGATAAGGAATACGACAGCGTCAAATTTTGGGGCCTGCATGCGGGTACACCAATCGGTCAATTCGATTCGATAGGTGAGGTATTTCTATTCGGCCTTCATGAAAACGATACGCCGGACTTCGCGACTCGCAATCGCAACTTGCTCACCCCCGGTTTGCGGTGGTCTCGAAACGCATCGCCTGGACGATTCGATTTCGTGTTTGAAGCAGCCTTGCAGTTCGGTGAATCACGGGCGTCTAGCGCGACCAGCAACCTCACCGATCTCCAACATTTCGCGCATTTCGAACACGCCGAAATCGGGTATTCATTCCAAACCGCATTAACACCGCGGGTCGTTTTCCAATATGACTACGCAAGCGGCGATGACTCGCCTAACGATAACGACAATAATAGATTTGACACACTCTTTGGTGCCCGACGCTTCGATTTTGGCCCCACCGGAGTCTACGGTGCCTTTGCGCGAAGCAACTTATCCTCGCCAGGAATTCGAATTCAGGTTAAGCCCCATCCAGCGCTTCGATCTTTCGTAGCGATCCGCGGATTTTGGCTGGCATCGGACCAGGATGAATGGGTGAGCAGCGGCGTTCGAGATGCTGCTGGTCGATCGGGATCTCATCTTGGCACCCAAGTAGAAATGCGGTTGCGCTGGGATGTAGCGCCCGGTAACTATCGTTTTGAAACAGGTGTCGCCCATCTAATACTCGGCGAGTTTGCCGAACGCGCGCCAAACGCCAATGGCAACGGCGATGCAACTTATTTCTATGCCCAAGCAATGTTCCGTTTTTGACCTTCAGCTCGATGTTTGAACTCGACGAAGCCCTGATACTAGCGGCAACGATGATCGCAAGCGGCGACCGCGACGTGCTGGAGATTGTGTTTCTCTCCCTTCGTGTTAGTGGCGTTGCTGTCCTCGTTGGCTGCCTGCTCGGCTTTCCCGTCGGCGCTGCCATAGCGTGCTATCGATTTACCGGACGTGCCGTGTTCGTTACAACCATCAACGCGTTGCTTGCACTGCCGCCCGTTGTCATCGGGCTTATTGTCTATTTGCTTCTTTCAAATGCAGGGCCGCTTGGATGGCTGCGGTTGCTGTATTCACCGACTGCCATGATCATTGCGCAGGTGATCTTGGTTTTGCCGATCATCACGGCATTCACATTACAGACGCTCGAACAATCGAACGACGAGTACGGCGAACTGCTCCGCACGCTAGGGGTGGACGGACTTCAGCGACTTGCAACCCTAATCTATGAGAGCCGGCACGCCCTTGCCACGGTGATTCTCGCGGCGTTTGGACGGGCAATTTCTGAGGTCGGCGCAATCATTATCGTGGGGGGGAATATCAATCATTTGACCCGCACCATGACCACTGCAATAGCACTCGAAACCTCCAAGGGCGCGCTTGCATTAGCACTGGCACTAGGCGTTATCCTGATGATGATCGCCTTTGCAATAAACGCTGGGGCCATTCTGATCCGGCGCTATGACGAGCGGCTGAAATAACTGATGTTAGACCCCTCAACATGCTCGCTACTACCGCTTAATTTGCGCCAAGCAACACTCACGCTTCACGGCACCCGCATTATCGACGGCATCGATTTGTCGATCGACGAACCCGGTTGTCATGTCATTCTGGGCTTCAACGGTGCCGGAAAAACGTTCTTGCTGAGGTTAATAAACGGCCTGGTGAATCCAGCCAGCGGATCGCTGAGTTGGGGTGTAGCCGATCCGGATACCATTAGGAAACGCCAAGCGTTCGTGTTTCAACGGCCGGTGCTGCTGAGAAGGACGGTAGAGGCGAATCTCAAATTCGCATTGCAGGCCGCCGGAATCAACAAAGACCAGCATACTCGGAAAATCGCAAGCGCTCTCAAAGACACCCCCCTAGAAGACAAGGGCAACCGCTACGCGCCATCGCTTTCGGGGGGCGAGCGGCAGCTTCTGGCGATAGTCCGGGCCACAATCATCGAGCCCGAAATCCTGTTGTTGGACGAACCGACTTCTAGCCTCGATCCACTGACGGTGGCAACGATCGAAGCGCTACTATTTAAGGCCAAGTCGGAAGGCCGGACATTGTTCCTTGTGACCCATGATCTTGGGCAGGCCAGGCGATTGGCAGATCACGTCTTATTCTTACACTGCGGTCAAATAGTCGAGCGCAGTCTAGCGGGCGATTTTTTTTCTGCGCCAAAGTCCGCACCCGCACGCGCTTTTATTGACGGCTATCTCCCCGCTTAGCGAGGAATTCCTATGTTCTCATCTCGTTGCTTGCTCGTTCTCCTCGCTGCCGTTTCCACCATCGTCGCGGCGGAACAACCTCACATCGTATTACAGTCGACCACCTCAACACAGAATTCAGGCCTGCTGGATGTTCTTGTACATGAATTCAAGGCCGCTCATGACATCGAGGTAAGGGTCGTCGCGGTCGGGACCGGGCAAGCGTTACGCAACGCGCGCAACGGTGATGGAGATGTTTTGTTGGTGCACGCAAGGTCCGCCGAGGAACGGTTTGTCGAGGAGGGCTATGGCATTGAACGATTCGATGTGATGTACAACGATTTTGTGATCGTCGGGCCCGCCGACGATCCCGCGCGAGTCGGCGCCAGCAAGGATGTTGTTTCGGCGCTGCAAAGAATAGCCCGCGCGCAAAAGGCCTTCGCGTCGCGCGGCGACGACAGTGGAACCCATAAGAAAGAAATGAGCTTATGGTCTGAAACCAGCTTCGACCTTAACGCCGCAAGTGGCACTTGGTACCGCGAGACGGGCAGCGGCATGGGCGCCACGCTGAATATTGGTGTCGCGATGAACGCTTACGTCCTCACCGACCGCGCGACTTGGATCAGTTTTGCGAACAAGCAGAACTTTAAAATTATCTTCGAAGGTGACCCGCGCCTGTTCAATCAATACGGAGTGATCTTGGTCAATCCGGCAAAGCACCCTAATGTGCGGGCGAAATTAGCTCAGAAATTTATCGATTGGTTGCTGGGCACGCCGGGCCAAACGGTGATTGGTAATTACGCTATCGGCGGTGAAAGACTGTTCTATCCAAACGCCAAACCTTAAGCCGGTTCAGTAGCGGGCGGCAGATAGTCGATGAAGCGTTGCAAGATCAAATCGATCGTTTCATCGGACTGGAAACCAGGCGAAAGAAGCATCGGCTGACCGTTTGCAAGGCCCATTAGGGTCGGAAATCCTTGAACCCCGGCGCGTTGTGATAGAGCGAAATCGCGCTGCGTTTCGTCCAGCGTTTCGGGGCTGTCGAATGAAGCATCGAACGCGTCACCATCAATCCCGAATTCGCTGGCGATCTCGATCAAGATTTCCTTTCGCGTAATGTCTCGCCCATCGCGGTAGAAAGCGCCCTGCAACGCAGCCAAAAACGGTAGCGCATTGTGCTGCGACATCCGGCGTGCGGTCACCACGGCCCGACAGCTCGGCTCGGTATCGTAGATAAAATCCTCGCGCTCGAAAAAACGATGGTCGAAAGGTTGACCGGAGGCTTCCTCGACGTGATGCCAGTGCTCCTTGATCGTGGTCTTTGTATGATCGTCCCATGTCCGCGCCGTGCCCGCGAACAATCCGCCCATCACGACGGTGAGAGGCATTTCATGGGTGTGCTCGCTGGCGACGCGCGCGATCGCCGGCGAAAAACCCCAACACCAGGAACACATGGGATCTGCGAAGTAGACTAATGCTTTATCCATCCCGGCATTCTAGACCTATGTTCGCGTCAATGTCTTACACTTAAGCGCCCATCGAACACCTCCACTCACGCGTATGGTCGATTCGGCGACTCCAGCCCAAGCACAGGACGCTCGTTGCATTGTCTGCAGCGCGCTCGCTTGGCAAACGCTGCACCAAATTGACGGTTGGTCCATTTTGGCTTGCGCGGATTGCGGGTTCGCCCGTATCGAGCCCTTTCCCAATCGCGAGGATCGGGCCAAGTTCTACTCGCAGGGCTCAATCACTGAACGCAAGATTAAAAAAAAGCGTGGGCCCGCCAAACAAGCTGCGGCGTTAATCAGGCATCACCTGCGCCGGATTTCCGGGCGCAAGAAAGGGACCTTATTCCTGCGGGATCTGCGCAATCACGTTCCCAGCGGGTCAAAACTGCTGGATATCGGGTGCGGTACGGGCGCGATCCTGCAAGAGGCGCGATCGCATTACCAGTGCACGGGGGTTGAGATATCCGACTATCTGGCCGGCGAAGCACGCAAGCTCAATGTGGAGGTTAAAGTCGGCGATTTCGTCACGTTGGATTTTGCCGGCGAAAAGTTTGATGCGATCACGATGGTGTCGCTGTTGGAGCATCTCGAGGAGCCCGTGCTCGCGCTTCAGAAATGTTTCGATTTACTCGATGATCGGGGGCTGTTGCTACTTAAAACGGTCAACCACGAAGGAATCAACCGGCGTCTCCTTGGTGCCGGATGGAGCGGCTACCGACCACCAGACCATCTCGTCTATTTCGGACCTCGCACATTACAGACGGCACTGCGACACGTGGGGTTTCGCACCGTATCGACGCGGGCAG
>JBCCEV010000017.1:0-40984 GCA_039030125.1 Pseudomonadota bacterium
AGAAAATCGGCCTTGAAGTACTGATTGAAGAAGTCGAGGCGATGGCTAATGTCGAGGAAATCGCCGGTGCGTCAACTCGCCTTGAAGCGTTGATATTTGGAGTCGGCGATTATTCAGCGTCACAAGGTATAAGTGGTGAAGTTTTTTCTGAGACAAATAGTTATCCCGATGACATTTGGCATTACGGGCGCAACAAAATAACGATCGCCGCGCGCATGCACGGTTTGGACTCGATCGACGGTCCCTATCCAAACTTCCGAGACGAAACCGGCTATGTGCGCGAGTGCGAACGCAGCAAGTTTTTAGGGGCGGTAGGCAAATGGGCAATCCATCCCTCGCAGGTGCCTTTGGCCCAGGAAGCCTATGCGCCAACTGCTGACGAGGTTGCCCACGCGCGCAAGCTCAATGAAGGTTACCTAGCGGCCGTCGCCGAAGGCAAGGGGGCCGCGCAGGTCGATGGATTCATGGTAGACGCTGCCACGATGCGTCTATTCCAGAACACGCTCGACATGGCTGACCGTCTCGGGATGTAACGGATTGGCTTGAAATCGACAGCTTGTCTCGAATTTTCATCAGCTATCGAGTAACGTTGCTCGACGGTGCACTAACGGCGGAGCGCGACCTCAAGATCGCAGCGCCAAACAGTAATAGGTCTGCCTACATTTTGTAGCGCCCACATGTGAGGAGAACAGGAACAATGATTAAGCTTTATGGTTTCCCGGTAAGCAACTACTACAACATGGTTAAGTTTGCGTTACTTGAGAAAGGTTTGGATTTTGAAGAAGTGATGACGATGCCAGGGGAAGACGGCCTGGCCACGAAAAGCCCGATGGGCAAGGTTCCCGCTATCGAAACCGATGACGGTGTGATGTGCGAATCAACGGCGATTTTCGAGTACTTGGAGGCGAAGCATCCTTCTCCGTCGCTGATGCCCTCAGATCCGTTTGCGGCTGGTAAGGTTCGCGAAATGATCAAAATGATGGAGCTTTACGTCGAACTCAACACCCGGCGCCATTACGGTCAGATATTCTTTGGGGGCCCCAAGAACGATGCCGCTGTCGAAGAAGTCAAGCCGGTATTGGAAAAGGGGCTAACCTCGATCGCGCAGCTCGGAAGCTTTTCTCCTTACGTGATGGGCAATGATTTCACCTACGCCGACATATTCGCCGCGCAATCATTTATGTATCCCAACATGTGCACGGGTGCTATCTATGAATGGGACATCATCGCGGAGGTCCCCGGTCTGCAGGCGACCTTAGATAAAATCAACGAGCGTCCGGCGGCGCAAAAGGTTGGTGGCGATCAGCAAGCCGCACTAGCAGAAATGCAAGCGCAAAACAGCTAAGCTACGGCGATTAGCGGGCGCGAGCCGCCCGCTAATTGTTCATCAGATAAGGCGAGGGGACATAATGACTGCGACTGCTACGATTAGTCTGCCGGTCGGTGCGATTTCGGACCTCCTGAACGCGGACGCGGAGTTTCAGCTCACGGCCCGTTTCTGGGATGCCGATATTCGCTTTTTGATTGGCGATGACAGCTACTTCATGACCATCAAACAAGGTCGGGTTGAGAGTTTTCAATTGGGCCGAACGGGCTTCGATCCCTACACGATAAACGTTGCCGGGCCGGTTGCGGTTTGGGACAAAATGTTTGATGAGAAGCCCGATCCCTTCTATCACGATTGGTTCGCGGCATCCTTCCACCATGATTTCGAAATAGGCGGCGATTTGGCCTCGGCTTACGCGTATTACTACGCACTGCGGCGCATTCACGCATTAATGGGTAAAGCGGTTCGCGAAGCGAGCTAAAGGAGCACAGCATGGCGAAATACTCTGACATCACCGGTCGTTACATCTACATCGATGTCGAAGGCACCGAGTATCGGGTTTATTTTGAAGAGGCTGGGCAAGGTATTCCCTTGGTTTGCCAGCACACGGCTGGTGCCGACGGGCGTCAATACCGTCATTTGCTCGAAGACCCAGAGGTTACCTCTCGTTTTCGCGTGATCGCTGCCGACCTGCCTTTTCACGGCAAATCATTACCACCGGCGACCAAGCGGTATTGGGAAAATGAGTACAAACTGACCAAAAACTGGTTTATGAAGTACTGGGTTGCGTTGGTGCATGCATTGGAGCTTGACCAGCCGGTGTTCATGGGTTGCTCGATGGGCGGCCACCTGGCGGCCGATCTCGCCTTGGAGTATGGGGACGAATTCCGCGCTTGCATTGGGCTCGAAGCCTCATGCTGGAGTGGCGATATCGATCGCTTCATGGACGAGTGGCTTAACCATCCGCGTTTGTCTAATGCCTCCAAACCGGCGCTGATGTTGAGTCTGTGTTCACCGCACGCGCCTGAAGATTCGGTGCGCGAGACCGTATGGACCTACAGCCAAGGTGCCCCGGTCGTGTTTGCTGGTGACTTGCACTACTACGGTAAGGAGCACGATGTTCGGGAAACCGCTCAAAACATTGATACCAACAAGTGCATGCTTTATGTGATGAGTGGCGACTACGATTGGTCGGCGTATCCAGAAGCTTGCCAGGCCTTGGTGGACAAGGTTCCGGGCGCAAGCTATACCGCCATGAAGGGTATGGGGCATTTCCCAATGTGCGAGGATCCCGCGCAGTTCAAGTCTTACCTAATGCCAGTCCTGGCTGATATCGAGCAACGCTCGAACGCCAAGAAGGCCGCTTAAACGCTCGTCCATAGGAAGGCGCTGCTAGAAGTTCGCGATGATTGAGCTTTACAGCGCCTCTACCCCGAACGGGCACAAGGTGTCCATCGCCCTCGAAGAGATGGCGTTGCCGTACCGCGTTCACGTCATCGACTTCGAGGAGAAAGATCAGCTCAAACCCAAATTTCTAAAGATCAGTCCTAATGGGCGGATCCCGGCGATTGTTGATGGCGATACCGGGACGGCACTGATGGAATCTGGGGCGATCTTGATTTATCTCGCCGAGAAGAGTGGCCAGTTTCTGCCGATTAAAGGCGAACCTAGGGCCAAGGTTCTCGAGTGGTTGATGTTCCAAATGGCCAATGTTGGCCCGATGATGGGGCAGACTGGTGTGTTCAGGCGCTATTTTCACGTGCACTTACCCGAGGCGATCCAGCGCTACGCTAACGAAACGCAACGCCTTTATCAGGTTATGGATAAGCGTTTGGCCGAGGTTGAATACCTTGCTGGCGATTATTCAATCGCGGATATGGCAACCGCGCCCTGGCTGTGTTTTGCCGATTGGATCGAGGAACCCTACACAGAGTACCCCCATATTTCCCGGTGGATGAACGCGGTGACTTCGCGCCCGGCGTTCGCGAAGGGCATGGAGATCCCCGCGTCCGTCGATGCCGGTGAGCGCCTTCGGCGCGCCAAGTCGATAACGACCGACTGAGCCGCTAATTCACCGCGTCACGAATTTCACCGGCGACCTGGTCGACAACCTCGGCATGCTGCGCCGTAGTCTCGTAGGCTTGGGTATGCACGAAGTGGGTAACTCCGGCTTCCTTATAAGCCTGGATCAGCTCGATGGATTGCGACCGATCTTCGAGCGGTAGGGTTTTCATCTCGACGACTTCAAGCGCGCCGCGTCCCGCGTCGGCAGCCATTTGTTGCAATTCCTTCACAGGGGCAATCAAATCCTCCGGACTGTCACCGACCGGCATCCAGCCATCACCGTACTTAACTGCCCGCGGGAAGGCGACCTTCTTGTTGCCACCGATGTAGATAGGAGGGCAGGGGAGGGCCGGTTCTAGCTTGATCGCTTGCCCATTGACCTCCGTGACCGGATTTTTTGAAGTCTCCCGTAGAAATGCCAAGGTTTCATCGGTGATCTTACCGCGGCGGGTTTTCGGCACCCCCAGCGCTTTGAATTCCTCGTCCATGTAACCCGGACCAATACCGAGCAGGAAGCGGTTATCTGACAATACTTGGATTGCGGTTAGCCACTTGTTGGTGAGCAATGCACTGCGGTAGGGAATGACTAACACGCCTGTGCCAAATTTGATCCGCGAAGTCGCCGCCGCCAGATAACATCCGAACCCTAGAGGATCGATGATTTCGGACATTTCCAAAGGAATACCGTAGGGATTGTTTTCAAGGACTGGTGGGAAGCCGACATGGTCGTTGAACCAGAGCGCATCGAGCGCAGATTGATCCGCGTATTGGGACGCAGTAAGCAGGAATTCACGCGTTGCGGTCGGACCCCAGTTGCGGATGTTCATTCCAAGTTCCATTTCAGCCCTCAATTGATGATGTCGAGCACGCTAGTGTCACCGAGAATGGCGACTGGCTCAAATTGACCATAAATCCGTTGGCCATCTGTTGAGGCAAGAACGATGGAACGGCTACGGGATATCAGCTCTCTAGGGTATGGCGGATTCAATGCCATTGCCGAGAGGATTAAAGGGGAATGGTGGTTGGGACAGACAGCCACAAAAGCTGCCGCGGCACTAAGAGTGCGGTATGTTTTGCCGGCTTTGACAGAATGCTAAAAACTCAGCCTCCGGGCAGGGCATCAAAAATTTGAACCCTTGGAAACCATCGCAGTAGTTAGATCGCAAGAACGTAAACTGCTCATCGGTTTCGACACCTTCGGCAATTGTCTGCAGCCCCAAATGCTCGCCCATCGCAATGATCGTCTGGCAGATCACCTCGTCGTTCGGGTCGCTGCCGATGTCGCGGATAAAGGATCGGTCGATCTTGATCTGGTCGATCGGCAATTTTTTCAGATAGGTGAGTGAGGAATAGCCAACGCCGAAGTCGTCTAGTGCAAACCGGAGACCGAGTTGTCTGAGTTCAGACATTTTCTCAACCGTGTCCTGAACGTTGTCGATGATCGTGCTATCGGTGATTTCCAAAATGATGCGATTTGGCGGGATACGCCAAGTCCGTAAGCTGTTGCTGACATCATTTACAAAATTTCGATCGCGAAACTGGCGAGAACTCACGTTGATCGAGACGCTCCCAAACGCGGTTTGCTCGCGATCCAACCAATCGCGAACGGTTTCGAACACGGTCGCTAATACCCAGTTGCCAATCTCAACGATTAAGCCCCGATCCTCGGCAACGGGAATGAAATCGGCTGGCGGAATATTCCCACGGCTTGGATGTTCCCAGCGCAACAATGCTTCGCTACCGATCACCGCGCCCTCAGCGTTGACTTGAGGCTGGTAGTGCAGTGCGAATTGGCCCTCGATGAGGGCATTTCGCGAATCCTGTTCCAGCTCCAACTGATATCTCGCGGACTCTTCCATGCCTCGATGGAAGAACCGTGTTGTATTTCGTCCTTCGGCCTTACCGCTATACATGGCAGTATCGGCTTCCTTGAGTACGTCATCGACGGTTTTACCGGCATCTGGGAACATTGTGATGCCGATGGTTGGCGTGACGTGAAAGACCTGTCCATCAATTCGATAAGGTGCTGTGAGTTCATGGCGGATTTTTTCGGCGATCCGTTGGGTGTGTCGAGCAGCTGCTTTGAGTTCCTTATTCAGTGCCGCAAGCAGCACCACAAACTCATCGCCCCCTAGGCGAGCGACGGTATCCTCGCTTCTGGTCACTTGCTGCAGACGGCGGGCGACAAGCTTGAGTAGATCATCGCCAACGGAATGCCCCAGCGTGTCATTAATTTCCTTGAACCGGTCAAGATCAATAAACAACAACGCGCCACATTGGTTGCGCCGCTCTGCGGCAGCAAGCGTGGTATGCAGCGTGTCGCTTAAGAATCTGCGGTTAGGTAAGTTTGTTAGCGGATCATAAAAAGCGAGTCGCTGCGCTTCGTTTTCGGCTTCTTTCCTTTCGGTGATGTCTTGTAAGGTTCCTAAGATCCCCACGACTTTAGATTCATTTTTCATCGGCACTTTAATGGTTTCAAACCAATGGGTTTCCCCTTGCGGTAATTGGATCTCTTGCTGGTGCCGAACGAATGGGATATCTCCGTTTAGAATTTTTCTATCGTCCTCAAGAAATTCGTCCACATCGCTACCCCACCAGAGTTCCTGGTCAGTCTTTCCTATCAGTTGGTCGGGAATGGTGAAGCCAGCAAGCTCGGCGAACTGCTGGTTGCAGCCGGTATAGCGAAAGGCGTCATCTTGCCAAAAGATGAACTGCGGCACTGTGTCAACGATGAGTCGCAGAAAGCTTTGCGATTCACCCAACGCCGCCTCAGCAACTTTCAACGGGGTGATATCGGTGTGGGTGCCCAGCATTTTGAGAATGCGCCCGTTGCTATCGCGCTCCGTCGCCTTGCCGCGCGTGAGGAACCAACGATAGGATCCATCGCTGGTCACCTGACGGGCTTCATATTCGTAAATCGGGCTTTTACCCCGGAAGTACGCCTGGCGCGCGGTACGCACCTTGTGTTGGTCATCCGGATGCACCGTCGCGACCAGGTCCGAACCGCTTTTGATCTCGTGATTCGGAAGCGTGCCATCAACGTTGCTACGGAAGTCGTATGCGTCATCGTCGGCCCGCCACTCCCACACGCCTTGCTGACTACCTTCCAAGGCCGCGTTGAGTTGTTGTTCGCGGGCGCTGAGGGCTGCATGCGCTTGTTCGCGCTGCAGCTCGCTCGCCGCACGGGTAGCGAAAACGTCGAGGATGGCCGGTATCTCGGCGCTGCGCGTTATAGGAGAGCGATTCATGAGCGCGAAGATGCCGCAAAGCTCGCCGTCTGAATCGACGAGCCGGCGGCCGACGTAAGCTTCGATGCCCGCCGCTTTGATGGCGGGATCGGCGGGGAAGGTCTGGCCGAGTTCGGAAGTGATAATTTGCGTTTCCTGCTCGAATGAGAATCGGCACGGACTGTCTTTGAGCACGTAGGTGTAGCCGCGCAAGCCAGCGTCTTGGGGATAGCAAGAGGTCACGGTGCCAGTGCCATCCGGGTTTGCGAGGGTGATGGCGGCGTAGTCCATTCCGGATAGCTCGGCGGCCGCCTGGGTCAGTGCGTTGAGCAACCGTGTTTGATCGCCACTGGTCATGGCGTTGGCGATCATTTGAATTTGTTCCTGACGTTTTTTGTTCTCGGAGATATCGACGTGGCTACCGACCACGCGGGTTGCCCGTCCGTGGCTATCGCGTTGTATCGCGCGACCACGTGAGAGCATCCAGATGTAATGCCCTTCGCGATGACGAAAACGCATTTCAAGCTGGTAGTCGTCGCGTTCGCCTTTGAGCATTGGAACCAGGGCGCGCGCTGAGATTTCAAGGTCATCAGGGTGGATGATTGTGCTGAGACCCCCACGGTTGGTTTTGAAATGACCGTCCGGGTATCCCAGTAAGACGTACCAATAAGAGGAACACTCGACCTTGTCACTCTCTGGATACCAGTCCCAGGTTCCTTGGTGACCGTTCTCGAGCGCAATCCGAAGTGTTTCATCCGCTGCGATCAGCGCCGTAATGTTCGTAAAAGTCCCGGCCAGATGATGTACGTATCCGGAGCTGTCCCTTTCGGTGACGGTGGCGCGAATCAAAAAATACTCATGTGCTCCATCGGTGCGCCGAAAGCGGAAACGCTGCTCGGCGACGCTCAGTTTGCCGCGTAACAGATCAGCGATTTTGGCGCGCCACTGCTCCGCTTCACGCGCGTCCATGAATTCCAGCAACGCGACTGAAGGGAACGGTGGCTCGAGCTGCGTATCGATGTCAGGAAGGTGCCATTCGCCAACCGCGGATAAGGTGTCGGTCGCGACTTCGTATTCCCATGCACCCTGTCCACTGCCGTCTAAAATTGCTTCAAGTTGTCTTTGGTAGCGCGCGAGTTCGGCAACATCGGTGTAGGTCCCCATGACGCGCTTCGCGCGGCCGCGCTCGTCTCTATCAATCACTGTGCCGCGCGAAAGGATATGTTCGTACGCGCCTTGTTTGTTTCTGATCCTTTGGCGGCACTCGTAAGCTTCCGCTTGCCCTTTGAGGTGACGGGTTAAGGCTTCGCGAGTGCCTGCGATATCGTCAGGATGGGTGCTGCGCATCAGCCAATTACCGGTGTGCGGCGCGGCATCGTTCTCCGCCGTGTTCCAGCGATCAGCCCAATACCCGTACTCTCGCAACTCGTCAGTGTCCGGATACCAGTCCCAAATGCCGGTGCGGCTGCTCGCCAGCGCGATATCGAGGCGTTGTTGGCTTTCCCTAAGGGCTTCGGCGAGTGATGCCTGGCGCCGATCGGACAAGGTGATCAGCGCGCCTTGACAGGAGGTTTGACCGAACTTGCCTCCCAAAGGCGCGACATTCGCGATGAGTTTGGGCAGCGGTTCCCCGTCGAGGCTGACGCTAAGGTCCAAATCTTCGTGCGCCGCTAAGCGAGCAAGTTTTTCGCCGCAGTCGACCAGCGCCGGTATCAGATCGCCAATGTGCTCCCCCGGTAAGGAGTCCGCATCTTGTTTGAATGTTTGGGACGCAGCCGCATTACAGAATGCGATGACACCCGTGTTCGCTATTACAAGGAGCGGCTCGCGGGTTGCACCCAGTGCAAGTTGGATTAAACCCCCTTGGAGCAATGCTTCATCCACGGGGGCGACCCCGTAGCGGCTGAGTTCGGCGCATTAACCGGTTGGCCCGATCCGGGATTTGGTCAATGTGATTGTCGGTAATTTCGCCGGTCAACTGAATGCTCCGGCGTCGCGCAAAAGGTTTATTTCTTCGCCAGTGTAACCGAGGAACCCCTCGATAATCGCGGCGAAGTTCTGATTAAGCGCAGGTGGCGCAGCTAAAGATTTGAAATCAACCTGAGCACTGTTGACAGCCAGGGTTCTGACTCCGGTCAAGCCCTGTTGCGAGTCGCTTTCGAGCAGCAGATCTTGCGCGCCTTGGAGCTCGAAGACTTGGGCCATATCGTTGACGAATCCAAACGGCACCTTGGCGTTCTGCAGCCGCGCGGCAATTTCCTGCGCCGAATACACCGCGGCGGCCGCACGGATTGCTGCCAAAAGCTTATCGCGGTTCTCCACGCGCTGGGGCCCCGTCTGGAGAGTGGGGTCATCGGCTAAATCGTGGCGATCGAGGGCGCGAACCAGTTCTCTAAATTGTCGCTCGGTCGCGGCGGCGATCACGATTTGCCGGCCATCCTGGCTTTCGATCACCGAGCCATAAGGCACGATATTGGGATGTTCGGAGCCCATACGTTGCGGGATGATCCCGCCAACCAGATAGTTGGTGGCTTGATTGGCAAGCGAGGCGATGCCGGCCTGGAACAGTGACACATCCACTAATCCGCCCTCGCCGGTGCGCTCGCGGTTTAGCAAGGCCAGCAACAGGCCCTCCTTGAGCTGATGCGAAGCGAGGATGTCTATCAGCGCCACCGGCATCTTAGTTGGCGGGCCTTCAGCATCACCGTTGAGAGACGTAAAGCCAGTTTCTGCCTGCAAAATCGCATCGAAGCCAGGGCGCGGATCCTGGGGACCGTAAGCGCTAATTTGACCGTAGATTAAGCGTTCATTAAGTGCTTTTAAGGTGTCAAAATCCAAGGCCAGCTTTTCGGCATCGCCGGGTTTGAAACTCGCGATCACAATGTCGGCCTTCGCGGCGAGTGCGTGGGCCACCTGTTTGCCAGCGGCGGTCGAAAAATTCACCGTCAATGATTCCTTGCCCCAGTTCGCGCAGCTGTAGTAAGCGCAGATATCGCTGTCGCGATCCTCGGAGCTCAATTTGAAGCCGCGCGTCGCATCGCCACCCGTTGCCGGATTTTCAAGCTTGATGACGCGCGCGCCAAGCTCGGCGAAGCCCATACCAGTGATCGGACCCGCCAGAATGTTTGCGAGTTCGAGGACGATGAAGCTTTGGTCAAACATAAGGACGTCCGAGAGCGGTTGCTGAACGTGTCGGGCCGCGCATAGTAACAGGCGCGCTCCCGATCTCGGTCGCTTTCCTTGATCGTGATGATCCGTGACATTAATCGATACATCGGCGAGGATTCTAGTTTGCTCAAACTCATACCATCTATCGCGCGCGATGAAACGTTTATTAGTTGCCAACCGTGGCGAAATCGCCTGCCGGGTTATCCGAGCGGCGCAAGCCTTGAATATCGAGACAGTCGCGGTTTACTCCGAGGCGGATCAGGATGCTTTGCACAAGAATACCGCCGACCAAGCACACGCAATCGGCCCTGCCAAGGCCCAGGAAAGCTATCTCAACGTTGAGAACGTGCTGGCGGCGGCGGCTGCCAGTGGCGCGGATTCGGTCCACCCTGGCTACGGTTTCCTTGCGGAAAATAGCGCGTTTGCCCGACGAGTCGAGGGCGCGGGCCTAATTTGGGTGGGTCCCAGGCCGGAACAAATCGACGCGATGGGCGACAAGGAGCGCGCCCGTGCCATTGCCGCCCAAGCCGGTGTGCCAGTGCTGCCCGGCAGCGCGCGCTTCGCGCCGGGGGATAACCAAGGGCTCGAAGGTGCGGCTGAGGACGTTGGCTATCCGCTGCTGGTGAAAGCATCGGCGGGCGGTGGCGGGATCGGCATGCGCCAAGTCGGTAGCCCAGAAAAGCTTCGCGAGGTCGCCGAGGCTACGCAAGGAATGGCTGAGCGCTCGTTTGGGGACGGCACGATTTATCTTGAACGCTATGTTCCTAAGGCGCGGCACATCGAAATCCAGGTATTTGGACTTGGAAACGGTGAGGTCGTCCACTTCTGGGAGCGGGAATGCTCGATTCAAAGGCGTTTCCAAAAGGTGGTCGAGGAGGCGCCGGCGCCGGGTCTGCCGGGCGCTGTTCGCGAGGCAATGGCCAAAGCGGCCGTGGCATTAGCCAGTTCGCAGTCCTATGCGGGTGCCGGAACCGTGGAATTCATCGTGGATGCCGACACCTACGACTTTTATTTCCTGGAGATGAACACGCGGATTCAAGTCGAGCATCCGGTTACGGAAATGGTGACCGGCGCCGATCTGGTGCAATTACAACTGCGGCTAGCTGGCGGTTCTCTCACGACCCTGAGCCAAGAGGACATCAGCTTGCAGGGCCATGCAATAGAGTGCCGGATTTACGCGGAAAATCCCGCCAAAATGTTTTTACCCTCGCCCGGGCCCTTGGCGGTGTTTAAGTTGCCGGAGGTCTCCACGAGCTGCCGTGTCGATACTGGATTCCAACAGGGTGATGCTGTCACGCCCTACTATGATCCAATGATCGCAAAACTGATTGTTCATGCGGCAAGTCGGGCCGCCGCCTTACAGGCGATGTCAGACGCGCTCGGTCAGACGGCCATCGAAGGTATTCAAGCCAACGAAGTTTTTCTGAATAATGTCATTGAGCACCCGTCATTCGCGGCGGGCGATTGCTTCACAGGTTTTATTGACCAACACAAAGATGCACTGATCCCCTAAGAGGTCTGAAGATGATTTATGACCCACCCCGGTTTTTGCCCGGTGGCGATCGATTTTTGCTGATCGAATTCGGCGATGAAATGACGCTTGAACTCAATTTCTTGGCGCAAGACCTGGCTGCACAAACCGCCGCGCAGAAACTCACTGGCGTCATCGAAACAGCACCGTGTTTTGCCACTCTGCTGGTCCATTACGAACCGGATGAGATTGATTTTGCAGATCTCGTTAAAGAGATGACGCGTTTGTACGAGGGCGTGGATATCGAAGGTGACTTCGAGTTACCCAGTCGGCTCCTGAGTTTGCCTGCCGTTTATCTCGATCCATGGACCGAAGACGCGATGAAGAAGTATCGCGACGAGATCAATCCTGACAAGGAACCCGATCCCGAATTCATTGCCGGCCTCAACGATCTCGCGGATGTTGATCAGTTCGTCCGCGTTCATGCCGGAACTGAATATTGGGTCGCAGCGCTGGGATTTTGGCCGGGTACGCCCTTCATGATGCCGCTCGATCCGCGCTGCAAACTGGTGGCGCCCAAGTACAATCCACCCCGGACCTTCACGCCCAAGGGCACGATAGGCATGGGCGGTTCTTCGACCGCGATTTATCCGGTTGATGGTCCGGGCGGCTATCAAATTTTCGCGCGTACGCCGGTGCCGATCTGGGATATGAATCGCGGCCTTCCGCAGTTCGAGCAGGCGCCATATTTGCTGCGGCCAACCGACCGGTTGAAGTTTATCCCTTGCAGCGTGGAAGAATTCGAGGCCGCCGAGCGCCAGGTTTCCGAGGGCACCTATCAAATTAATATCGCTGAATATCAAAAGATTTCGCTCAAACAATACAAGCACTGGGTCAGCGGGCTTGATATGGAACAGCGGTTCTGAGGGTGGGGAAGAATAATGATTGAAGTCATCAAACCCGGCCTTGAAAGCAGTATCCAAGATTGGCCGGGCCGTTATGGCTACCTTAACCTTGGGTTTCCATGGTCTGGGCCGATGGATTCCTGGTCGATGCGGTTGGCCAACGTCTTGGTTGGTAACGCGCCTGGCGCCCCAGCATTGGAGTGCCAGTTCATGGGTCCAACGCTCAAATTTAACCAGGCCGCGGTGATTGCGGTGACGGGCGCCGACATGCAACCGAAGCTGGACGATGTTGCAATTGAGATGTGGCGCAGTGTGGCGGTAACAAGTGGGCAAACGCTTACCCTGGCGTTTCCGAAACTCGGTGCTCGAACCTACCTTGCAGTGGCCGGCGCTTTTGACGTCCCTGAATATTATGGTTCGAAAGGGACGTTCCACAAAGGCGGTCTTGGCGGGGTGGAAGGACATGCGATTCAAGCGGGTCAATCCTTGTCTGTTAATACGGGCAATGGCCAAGCGGGACGGCAAGTTAAAGAAGGGGCTCGTCCGCACATCAAAACCGACAAGGTTTGGGAAGTCGAAGTGGTGCGCGGCCCCAACGATGATTGGGTCGACGATGCAGGTCACCAGCGCTTTTTGTCCACCGATTGGAAGTTGTCATCAAAGAGCGATCGCTCCGGCTTCCGATTGGATGGTCCAGACTGGACGTTTAACGAACGCGCCCACAATAAATTGCCAGAGCACGGTTCGGACCCCGCCAACATCATGGACCAAGGTTATCCGGTGGGAGCGATCAACGTTGCGGGCCAAACGCCGATCATCTTGGTCAACGATGGGCCCAGTATGGGTGGCTTCATAAACCCCTACACCGTGCCGCAATGTGCATTTTGGAAACTCGGTCAATCCAAACCTTCCGAAGTTTATCAATTCAAAGAGGTTTCAGTTGCGCAAGCGCAACAGCAGGCTCGTGATATAGCGGCGCTTTGCACTGAGGCCAGCATCGAACAAGTTTGAGGAGCAACGAGCAATGGCGCACGAAGTAGAACTACAAACCGCCGGCAATATGTGGAAAGTACTGGTGAAGATCGGTGACGAAGTTAGCGCGGGCGATACGCTTTTCATTATGGAAGTGATGAAAATGGAAGTACCCCATGAGGCGCCCGCAGACGGCAAGGTCACAGCGGTGAATGTCGAAGAAGGTCAAGAGGGGCTCGATGCGGGAATGGTCGCGGTGGTTATCGACTAGCGAGGACCTCGAGTGCCCGCGTCATTGGTTAGAAAGCCTCGCTGCCGATGACTAATCTCAGACGAATTATTCAAGCAGTGCGCGCGTCGCCGTCTGGCGGTAACATAACGCCTAGTTAGTATTCAGACGGAGTAGTTCAATGCCCCGGTGCGGAGTAGTGATTTTTGTTACCGACCTCTCGATGCAGCCGGCCGAGCTCGCGATCGCGGTTGAAGAGCGTGGGCTTGATTCGTTGTTTGTGACCGAGCACACGCATATTCCAACGAATTCGAAATCGCCGTTTCTGCCCGGCGGAGAAGTGCCTGAGCACTACCGCCGAACCTACGATCCCTTCGTTGCCTTGGGCGCGGCCGCAGCAGTTACCAAGCGAATCGCGTTAGGCACGGGGATTTGTTTAGTCTCCCAACGTGACCCAATCACGTTGGCCAAAGAGGTGGCAACGCTTGATCGCATGTCGAACGGACGCTTCATCTTTGGTATTGGCGCGGGTTGGAATAAGCCGGAAGTGGAGAACCACGGCACGCCATTTGATCAACGGTGGGCAATATTGCGCGAACGCATTTTAGCCATGAAGGTGATCTGGAGCGAAGAGCACCCAGAGTTCCATGGGGACCATGTGAATTTTGATCCCATGCTTTCGTATCCGAAACCGGTGCAGGCGGGTGGCCCACCGATCTGGATCGGCGCCAACTCCAAGTACGTCGCCGAGCGAATTGCAGAATACGCCGACGGCTGGTTGCCGATTGGCGGGCGCGATGGCGGCGCCGATATCGAAGCCGTAGCGGCGGCCTGCGAAGCGCGCGGACGGTCGATCGATGACATCGTAATGGCCTTGTTTTTTCCGCCTATGGACGTGGGTGAGTGCCGAGCGAAAGTCGATGAGGGGTATTCCGAATTTATTTTCGCTTTGCCGTCAGCGCCCGCCGACGAAGTGCTTGTCGAACTCGATAAGATCGCCAAAATTTCTGACGAGCTGCGTGCCTGAAGCGCCTAACCCGCACCAAGCTTCTGCGGTGGATAATCCGCGCCCGTTCGATGAGCTCACACCCGACCTAGTGCTCGATGCCGTCGAGGCGTCGGGCCTGGTTCCCGATGGGCGTTTGACGGCGCTTAACTCGTTCGAAAATCGCGTCTACCAGATTGGTCTTGAGGAGGCCTCGCCGGTCATTGGAAAGTTCTACCGTCCGGGCCGCTGGAGCGACGCGCAGATCATCGAAGAGCATCGTTATACGCTCGACCTGGCGGCGCTCGAAATGCCGGTGGCGCCGCCGCTCGCGGATAGCCAAGGCGCGACCCTTCGTGCCCATGGCCAACATCGGTTCTCACTTTTCGAACGGCGTGGTGGCCGCACGCCAGAACTTGATCGCGACGAGGTGCTGCTCGCTTTAGGACGCTTTCTCGGCCGTATGCATCGCTACGGCGCGCACCGCCCGTTCGAGTGTAGACCGCATCTGACGGTGGCATCGTTCGGTGTCGCTAGCGCGGATTTCATCACAGGGCATTTCATTCCGGCCGATCTGCGGGAGTCATATGTGAGTTTGACGCGCGATTTGATTGCGCTGCTCGAACAGCGGTTCGCGGCATTGTCAGAACTGCGACCAATTGCGGTCCACGGGGACTGCCATCGGGGCAATTTGCTTTGGTGGGACGAACAGCCGCTATTTCTCGATTTCGATGATGCCAGGATGGCGCCCGCGGTGCAGGATCTTTGGATGTTGACTTCGGGGCCTCGGAGCGAGCAGGAAATGCAGCTTGGTCTTCTACTGCGCGGTTATGAAGAGTTCCATGAGTTTGACTATCGTGAGCTCGCTTTGGCTGAGCCGCTGCGGACTTTACGGATGATGCACTATGCCGCGTGGCTTGCCCGGCGATGGGACGATCCAGCATTCCCGCAAGCATTCCCATGGTTCAATACCCAACGGTACTGGGAGCAGCATATCCTCGATCTTCGTGAGCAGTTTGCGGCACTTTCACAAGCGCCCAGCGTTAATCAGTCGATGTTGCTCGATGTCTAAGGACAGAACACCCTCAGTCGATTTGAGCGCTATCTGTGCCTTGGTTGCGATAGCAGGTTTTGCCTTGGCTTCGGTAATGATATTGCTCAGCGTGGTATTTGAGCTAAAGCCGCTTTTCATTCATCTTTTTGGATTTGGATCCGCGGTCATGATTATCGCGACTTTAGGCTCGCTGTTGACCTGGGATGGCAAGACATCCTGGACGCGGCCTGTCCGCGTTGTCGCACTCGGGGTCAGTCTTTCCTTCCTCGGCTTATTGATGGAATCGCTAAGCGGAATGCCGCAGCCCGCGCTTAAGTTATCTGGCAGCGTAGTGGCGATGGGCGGGATCTTGTGGGTGTTGTGGGTGATAGGCGAAAAGCGATCGCGCTGAGCCGAGCCGCTGGCGAACTAGTCCACGCCGGGCGATTCTGATTAAATGCCGCGCAGCGCATCAACTCACCTTAATTCGTAAAGACGGGAGAATTACATGCAAGTCGGGTACTTTCCGTGCAGCCAAGATCCGCCGGACGGCAAGAACGTTGCGCGACTGATCGATGAATTGGTCGAACAAGCTGAGCATTGTGAAGCCGTAGGTTTCGATGGTTTCTTCTTCACCGAGCATCATCAGCAGGAAGATGGGTATTTGCCTTCTCCGGTGCTGTTGGCTGGGATGATTGGAATGCGTACGCAACGCATGAAGGTTGGGACCTGTGTATTGTTGGCGCCGCTTTATCATCCTATCCGTCTTGCCGAAGACATCGCCGTGATTGATCAGGCCACCAAGGGGCGGATGGTCGCCGCGGTCGGCATCGGTTATCAGCCGTTGGATTTTGACGCCTTCGGTGTGCCCGTCAAACAGCGCGTCAGACGCACCGAGGAAGCAGTCGAGATCATGCGCAAGGCTTGGACCGGCGAGCCGTTTTCGTATGACAGCCGTTACCATGTGATCGATAACGTTCGGGTAACCCCGCCGTCATATCAGGGTGACGGGCCGCCGATTTGGATGGCGGCGTGGGCGCCTGCGGGCCTGGAACGCGCCGGCCGCATGGCCGATGGTTGGATCGCGGATCCAATCCAATCATTGCCCGTGATTAAGGACTACGCCAACCAATATCGCGCACAAGCGGAGCAGCACGGGCGCAAACCCTACGTGGTCCTAATGCGTGACTGTGTGATCGGTAAAGATTGGCAAGCAGCGGTTGCCAAGAGCGAACCAACCATGGTCACCCACCGCTGGTATTTCCACTATGGTGCTTATGTCCCCGATGACTATCTGAAAGATATCAAGGAACCGGAAGACATGACTTTCGAGGCGTGTGCGAAAGATCGATTGATTGCCGGGTCTCCGCAGGAATGTTTAGAGCAACTAACGATGTGGAAAGAAGAAATCCAACCTGATTATCTGATGATCCGAATGCGCCAACCCGGCGGCCCCCCGCAGGCGGAAGCGCTGGAAGATATTCGCCTTTTTGGCGAACAGGTCATTGCGTCCCTATAGCGGCGAGCGTGGAGGAGGAGCGAGTGTAATGAATGTTTTTGATGATAATTCCATGTCGATTGGACGGACCCCGATGGTTCGTCTTAATCGCATTGTTGACCCCAACAAAGCCACAGTTCTTGCCAAGATAGAGGGACGGAATCCCGCTTATTCGGTGAAGTGCCGAATTGGTGCCGCAATGATCTGGGATGCTGAGGAAAAAGGTGTCCTCAAGCCTGGCATGGAGGTGGTGGAACCGACGAGCGGTAATACCGGGATCGCGCTGGCCTATGTATGCGCGGCGCGAGGCTATCCACTGACGTTGACGATGCCAGAGACGATGAGTATCGAGCGGCGTAAGGTACTGAAAGCCTTCGGTGCGAATTTGGTTTTGACGGAGGGGGCGAAGGGCATGCCGGGCGCAATTGGCAAAGCGGAAGAACTCGCCGGTAACGTACCCGATAAGTACTACATGCCTCAGCAGTTTAAGAACCCGGCCAATCCCGCAATCCACGAAAAGACCACGGGTCCCGAGATCTGGGAAGACACCAACGGGGAGATCGATGTTTTGATTTCCGGTGTCGGAACCGGCGGCACGATCACCGGGATCACTCGGTATATTAAGAATACCTGCGGTAAGGCGATCACCTCGATTGCTGTTGAGCCCGAGTCGAGCCCGGTGATTACGCAGACCTTGGCGGGTGAGGAGCGAAAACCTTCGCCGCATAAAATTCAGGGCATCGGGGCGGGCTTCATTCCCGATACCCTGGACCTCTCGGTGGTCGATCGCGTCGAGCGTGTCTCCAACGAAGAGGCCGTTGAATTTGGGCGGCGGCTTGCTACCGAGGAAGGGATCTTGGCGGGCATATCGTGCGGCGCGGCGGCAGCGGTTGCCAGGCGCATCTCTGAAGAGCCCGAGTTTGCGGGCAAAACGATCGTGACCGTCTTGCCTGATGCCGGTGAGCGCTATCTCTCCAGCGTGCTGTTTGAAGATATTGAAGCTTAACTCGAGGTAATTTTTAGCATGCGCATTGGATTCCTCGGCGTCGGCGGGATGAGTACCCCGATGATCAATAATTTGTTGACCGATGGCCATCAGGTTTCGATCTGGAATCGCACGGCCGCGAAATGCGAAGCACTTAGTGATAGCGGTGCCGTCGTTGTGCAGACCCCTGCCGAAGCTTGCGAGCGCAGCGGGATCGTAATGAGCTGTCTGGCAGGTGATCCATCGGTGGACGCGGTATTGTCCGACGGCGCCGTCGTCGACAAACTTGGCGAGGGGGGGATCCACGTTGCAATGAGCACGGTGTCGGCGCAGTGCACGACAACACATCTAGAAGCGCACAAAAACCGTGGTGTCACGCTCATCGCCGCGCCGATCGTCGGGCGCCCCGATGCGGTTGCAGCAAGGATGCAATCGTACTTAATTGCGGGGGACCGAGACGCCAAAGCAAAGGTGACGCCTATTCTGGATGCACTTGGCGCGAAGGTGTTTGATTTTGGTGATGAGCCGGCCACGGCGAGCATCGCGAAAATCGCTTTTAATTTTCTAATTGCCTCGGCTATCGAATCGATGGCGGAGGCCTTCACCGTGATAGAAAAATCCGGGATCGATAAACAAAGCTTCTACGAGCTTGTGACCGGCACCGCCTTCGGCTGCCGGATCTATGAGGGATACGGCAAGTTGATCCATGAGCGAACCTTCGACAGCCCGCTGTTTTCATTGGCGTTGGGCCTCAAAGATGTTTCCTTGGCGCAAGAGGCGATGCACCAAGCCGGTGTTGCGGCACCGTTCGCGCAGTTGTTGGTCGATCGCTATTCCCAAGCGGTTGACGACGGATTGGGCGAGACCGATTGGACCGGCATCACGGAGACCGTGCGCAAGGAATCCGGTTTATAACTTAATCCTGGCCAGACCAGTCGGCGCCCGTCAGGAAGCCAACGAGATGACAGATCTCATCGTAGGGATTGCGCCAGCGGTGCATGGTGCCGCTCTGGATGATGGTGTCGCCCGCACGCACAAGCACGCTCTCGGCGTCATCGAGTTCTAATCGACAGGCGCCTGAAACGACATAGATCATGTCGATGGTCTCCGAGCGGTGCATCCCGGGTTTATCTCCCCTAAACGTATCGATGATACCCGGCAGGTGCTTTTCGGTGAATGCGATATCGTCTTGCACATCGACTGCGGCGGCCTCTCGTTGCGTGTCTGGAGGCACTGAAAAATGGACGAAGCGAAAGCCCCCGTTATTGGGAAAGAAGTCGTGGTAGGCGGGTTCAGTGCCCGCATCGGGGTAATGAGGAGGTCCCTCGCCGCCCCATAGTTTGGTCATAATCGTGCCCGAGGCGAACTCTATGGATTCGACCTCACCGTCACTGGCGACGCGCGCCCGCCCGTTGGCATCATGACCGGTAACGACACGTCGAGGGTTGCGCATCGGCTTAAGCGAAATGCGGCATGATTTCGCTGGCCACCTGTTCAACGACTTCACGCGCTGGCCGGATGGGTTGAATAGCCACCTGATGCACTCCGGCGTCACGCATTGCCTCAATCATGCCCAACACTTCCTGCTTGGTGCCGGTTAACGTGGTCGCTTGGATGATCTTCTTTGTCATCAGCGCTTCGTGCTCATCTTTAAGTTGCTGTAGATAACCTGAGTAAAGCTTCAGGTGGCGCGTTTCAACCGGCGCGTCAGGTTCACGGTAAACGCCGACAAAGTCCATCAGATCCTTTTGGAAGTCAGCGGGTAACAGATTCGGATCCTTGTGGCAGGACAGCGCAAAGATATTGCTCGATGAAGCGACCATGGGGCCAACCGCCTCGCGGACCTCACGGGTTTCAATTTGCTCATCGGATTCGGTGAGATAGAACGCCGTCATCGATAGTACATAGATGCTATCCGGATCTCGTCCGGCTTCCTCCGCTCCTTGGCGCATGTTACTGACCATCCATTTAACGATATCGGGGTGAACCGCGCCGAAGAGGATCAGACCGTCGGCGATCCGGCCCGCCATTTGAGCAACCTTGGGGCCGCTCGCTGAAATATAAATAGGGATCTCATCGCTAACATTGATAAAGCCTAAATCGGGATTCAAGAATTTGATTTTGCGATGTCGATCGCCCTCTGAATAGTCGACGGTATCGCCGTTGAACAAGCCTTTGCAGACCCGAATGTGATCTTCGAGTTCGGCCATTTTCGCTGCCGGCATGCCCATGGTGCGCCGCGTTGTGTTACCCGTGCCGATCCCCATGACAACGCGCCCGGGTGCAATTTGGTTGATCGTCGCCATACCGCAAGCCGAGAGCGGAGAGATCCGGGACTTAGGATTGGTCACCCCCGGCCCAATGACGATTTTTTCAGTGCGGTCTGCGCACAACGCCATCGTCGCATAGACCTCGCTGCCAAGCATCTGCGTGTCGTAGAGCCAGGCATGCGAAAAACCATGATCCTCAGCGTACTTAACATCGCTATGGATATTGATATCCCCCATAAACACAAAACCGAAATCCATCACCATCTCCCCTCGGAAACCCCTTGAATACCATTGCCGCTTAAACGGCCCGAAATATTAACGCCATCTCCTAAAAAGTCACGCTATATCACGCCCGTCTCATGCTCAGCTCGGTGGGCACCGGCGTTGAGAGCATGTCGAGCACCGGGCAGTGCGAATTGACGACGTCCCTCAGTTTCGCCAACTCTTCATCGCTGGCGCTTGAGGTGATCGTGACGGTGCCGCGAATGTTTTGGAAGCCGGCTCTGACATCCTCATCAATACCAAAAAAACCGCGCAGATTAATTTCGCCGTCGAGTTGTACCGATACCGATTGCACGTCTATCCCCAGCGCCGCGCCGAAGGCTTTGTAGGTAATTTCTTGGCAGCTTCCGAGTGCCGCGAGCACCAACTCGATGGGATTAGGCCCGGCATCGTCGCCACCAATGCTTGGCGGCTCGTCAACGACCAGTTGATGTTGGCGAATACTGATATCCGAGCGAAAGCCCTTGGTCACGTTAGATTCACTTTTGAAGACCGCTTGGGCCGAACTCGGATTGCTTTTGAATTCTTGGTGAGTCGCGGCAACCCGGCTTGCGAGTTCGTCAGTCATGGGAGTCTCCTTGCGAAGCGGCGTATGATGGCGGGTGAATAGTAAGTAGTGAATAACGATGAGTGCAAACGCGTTGGCAGACAAGGTGGCCGTTATCACCGGCGCCGCGTCCGGGATTGGCTGGGCCCTGGTGGAAGCGCTGGTCGCGCAAGGCGCCAAGGTCGTGGCGAGCGATATTAATGAGGAAAATCTGGCCCGCGTGGAAAGCGAGATTGGTGGCGTCGAAATTTCGCCGTGCGATGTAACTTCCGGCGAGCAAATGCAAGCTTTAGTCGATCAGGTGCGCGAGAAATATGGCCGCATTGATCTGTTTTTCAACAACGCCGGGATTGCCATCTCCGGTGACGCGCGCGACCTTGAATTCGAACATTGGACCAAAGTGATCGATGTCAATCTCAACGGCGTGATGTACGGCTCACAGGCGGCTTACAAAGTGATGGCAGAACAAGGGGAGGGGCACATTGTCAATATCGCGTCCCTGGCCGGACTCATCCCGTATCCTTCTAACGCACCCTATGCTGCAAGTAAGCATGCGGTGGTTGGCTTGTCGATGTCATTGCGTGCTGAAGGCCATGATTTGGGCGTCAGGGTATCGGCCGTTTGTCCAGGCTACATCGAGTCAAACATCTATCAGGCCACGGAGATGTTAAAGCTTGACCGCGAGAAGGCACTTAAGAGTCTTCCGTTTAAAATGGTTCCAGCGCCGGTGGCGGCGAATAAAATCTTGGATGGTGTCATTAATAACCGTGCAATTATCGTATTCCCCGGCTATGCCAAGATTTTTTATTGGTTGCAGCGCTGGGTACCCGTCAGCATGCATTGGTTCGGTCTGACGACGATGCGCGAAGTCCGCAAACTTCGAAGCGAGAAAAATGGTTGACCGCTCATGCCTAGGATATCGGGGCGAGCCTTTCTCCGCGGCCGTGGAAAAAGGCCGGCTGAAACTCTTCGCTAAGGCGACGGGGCAGACCGATCCGATATATTTTGACGAGATTGCGGCCCGAGCAGCCGGTTATCCGTCACTACCGGTGCCGCCAACGTTCCTGTTCTGCTTGGAAATGGAATGTCCCGATCCCTATCGGTGGTTTGCGGATCTGGATATCCCCCTCGCCCGCGCGCTGCACGGCGAACAGGAGTTTCAGTATTTCCATATGGCCTATGCGGGTGATACGTTGCGCTTTGAATCGGAAGTGATCGACTATTTCGAAAAAAAAGGTGGCGCTTTATTGTTCGTCGTGCAGCGAGTACGCGTTCACAATCAACTCGGTCAGCATGTCGCCGATTTTAATCGAACCTTGGTCGTCAGAAATGAAAGCTAACGGCCCGCGATTTGCCGCCCTTTCGGTGGGTGATGAGCTTCCCCCCGTCCAGCTTCCGCCGCTCACCCGGCAAACGCTGGCGATTTATTGCGGGGCCTCTGGCGACCATAATCCAATCCATGTCGATAGCGATTTTGCGAAAGAGTCAGGGCTCGACGACGTCATCGCTCACGGCATGCTGGTGATGTCATATATGGGCCGGGTTGTCAGTGATTGGGCAGGGCAGCAGGCGATGCGAAGTTTCGATACGCGCTTTATCAACATGACCCGGATCGGTGATCAGATCCTCGCATCAGGTCGTATTGCAGAGAAGTTTACCGACGCCGGCCAAAACTACGTGCGCATCGAGCTGAGCGCGGCAGATTTGAATGGCGAAACCAAAACGACCGGCACTGCGGTTGTTGCCATTTCTGATTAAGTAAAAACACAGAGAAATCCAATGCTACTCACCGAAGATCAAACCATGATCCGCGATATGGCACGCCGTTTTGCGCAGGAGCAAATTGCTCCCCATGCCGCAGACTGGGACACCAACAGCCATTTCCCAAAGGAGACGTTAAAGGAAATGGGCGAATTGGGCTTGTTGGGAATGCTAACGCCGACCGAATGGGATGGAACCGGCGCTGATCACATTTCCTATGCTTTGGCGCTGGAGGAAATTGCCGAGGGTGATGGTGCGACGTCGACTATCATGAGTGTTCAAAATTCGGTGGTTTGCATGCCAATCAATAACTTTGGCAGCGAATCTCAGAAACAGCGATACCTGCGAGCCGTCTCGCGTGGTGAGCTTCTGGGCGCATTTTGTTTAACAGAACCGCATGCCGGATCGGATGCGAGTAACTTGCGGACCCGCGCCGAAAAGACATCGGCCGGCTGGGTTCTGAACGGGGTCAAGCAGTTTATTACCTCGGGTGCCAACGCGGATCTGGCGGTGGTGTTCGCGATTTCTGACGAAGCGGCCGGTAAGAAAGGCATGAGTGCTTTTCTGGTGCCGACCGATGCGCCCGGTTACCGGGTGGCGAGCGTTGAGAAGAAATTAGGACAGCGAGCCTCCGACACCGCGCAAATTGCGTTCGAGAATTGCGAAATCCCAGAAGACCATTTGCTTGGTGAAGAAGGGCTCGGCTATCGCATCGCGCTGTCTAATCTCGAAGGAGGACGTATTGGCATTGCCTCTCAAGCGGTAGGGATGGCGCGTGCATCTTTAGCCGCCGCGCTCGCTTATGCTCACGAGCGTGAAGCTTTCGGTGTGCCGATTGCAGAGCATCAGGCCGTTTCGTTCCGGTTGGCGGATATGGCCACGCAAATCGAGGTCGCGCATCAAATGATCTTGCACGCCGCAAGCTTGAGAGACGCTGGCGAGCCGTGCTTGAAAGAAGCGTCGATGGCCAAGCTTTTCGCCTCAGAAATGGCGGAAAAAGTCTGTTCAGATGCGCTGCAGGTGCACGGTGGTTATGGCTACGTGAATGATTACCCGGTCGAGCGCATTTACCGCGATGTTCGCGTGTGCCAGATTTACGAGGGCACCAGTGATGTGCAACGAATGGTGATCGCAAGGGCCCTTAATGCCGCGTAGGCTATTGCGCTGCCGGGATTTCACAAGGGTTGCCATCAGTCACGCGCTCAAAGACCTGCTCGGCGACGATCGAGGCCCCTGCCGTTAAGATCCCAGCGGCAACTTTAATACCGGTTTTGGCAACCCCGAGGCCATCGACCGTCGGTTTTGGATTGGCGAGCGTGCCGCCGACGCGGACCATGGCTGCGACGCCTATCACGTCGAGTCCCACGCTGGTGCCGCGCTGATGGGGTTCGATTTGGATATCGATTTCCTCCGAATCTAGATTAATCTCCCCAGATCCAAAGATTTTAAGGTGTTTCGTTTGTGCCCCGAGCAACGCGTCGGCTTTTCCGCGGCCGTCCACTATTGGTAAATAGAGCCGGGCACATTCGACGAGCGTTTTATCTGATTTTTTAGTCCCCAGTAAAGGTCCGAGCAGTTGGCCGAGTAAATCGGCATCGACAAGCTTTAGCGCTGCCGAGTCGATCGTCATCTCGCCAACCGTGGCCTCGATTAAACCGTTAGTGCTGGCCGCAAGCGCACCGAGTGAGTCGCCGTTACCGGCCAGATTCAATGTGATGTCGGTAACGCCCGCGGCGCCGATTTTCCGCACTGGCCCGATGGATGACAGTGTGAGCGCGCGTACGCGTGCTTTGCTTTCAAGCGCCAAGGCCGGCTCTCTCACATTGAAGGTTGCGTCGCTATCGAGGTCGCCGTCCGCGAGCTTAGCCGAGAGGCCAACAACAATCGTACCTTGGTCAAATTTTGCGGTTAGGGCGATATCTTGGGCATCGATGCTAGAACTCTGAATGCTACCTATGGTCAGACTCGATTCACCGAGGATCTTGCTAAGGAAACGTAAGTCCAGCGGTTCATCGGATAGTAGTTGGGGCTCGGCGGAAAACACATTGCTGATGGCCGCCAGCAGCGCGACCAGCGTCGAGAATCGAGATCCCGTGTTTGGTTGCCGACTAGCGCTGAGTAAGCTGAACATTAGGCGTCCAATGGCGTTGCCGCCGGGCAAGGCGGGCGTCGATATCTTCAGATTCAAAATCGGTCGCTCTGGATGACAGGGTCAGCGGATCGATGGGATCGAAACTGTTGACATTAATAACGGCGTAGAGAATCTCGTCAATCTCGCTGATCGCGGTGATCAGCGAACCACAGCAGGTACAGAATAAAAACTCCGCGGTTGCGTGTCCGAACGTGTAGCGTGAGACGTCGGTTAACGACGTTGCCGTAAGATGCAGCTTAGCCAGCGGGTGCGACGCCCAAACCCCGCCGTGCTTTTGGCAAAAATCACAGCCGCATGCGCGAACTGGAACCTGGTCGCCGTCGAGCGGCCAGAAAAATTCGTACCGGATATTCTCGCAATGGCAGCCGCCGGTGATGTCAGGCATTGGGTGTCCGGGAACTCTAGTTCCCGCCAGTATGACACTGGCGGGGCGAGAAGGTGATTACGCGAGCGTGTCCTTGATCACAAGCTTGCCAAGCTGCGACATATGGACTTCATCCGGGCCATCGGCGATCCGTACCAATCGCGCGTATTGGAAAATCTCTGGTATCGGTGTGTCCTGACATACCCCCATCCCGCCATGCGATTGAATCGCACGATCGGCGACGGTCTGACACATTAGAGGTACCGTGACCTTGATCATCGCCAATGCATCTTTAGCGACCTTATTGCCATAGCGGTCGAGTTTGTCCGCTGCCCAATGGGTTAGCAGCCGCGCCTGCTGGATCTCGCAATGCGATTTCGCGATATCTTGGCGAATACTGCTTTGCTCCGAGATCTTTTTGCCAAAAGCAACGCGGTTCTCGACGCGGTCGCACATGATGTCCAGGGCGCGCTGGGCTCCTCCGATAAGACGCATGCAGTGATGGATCCGCCCGGGCCCCAAGCGCCCCTGAGCGATTTCAAAACCGCGTCCTTCGCCTAGGAGCAGGTTGTCTACCGGGACTCGAACATCATGCAAGGCAACTTCCGCGTGTCCATGTGGGGAGTGGAGGTCGCTCAAAACCCTAAGCGGTCGTTTAATCTCAAATCCTTCGGTGCCCGCCGGGATCAATATCATCGATTGCTGTTGATGCCGATCAGCATTGGGATCGGTTTTGCCCATTAGTATGTAAATCTTGTTGCGCGGATCAAATACGCAAGAACTCCACCACTTGCGCCCATTAATGACGTATTCGTCGCCATCGCGCACGATCGAGGTCTCGACGTTGGTCGCGTCAGATGAGGCGACCTGGGGTTCGGTCATTAAATACGACGAGCGTATTTCGCCGTTCAGCAAGGGCTCGAGCCATTGTTTTTTGTGTTCTTCACTGCCGTAACGTGCCAGCACTTCCATATTGCCGGTGTCCGGCGCGCTACAGTTGAACACTTCCGAGGCCCACAGTACCCGGCCCATCTCTTCGGACAGCGGAGCGTACTCGAGGTTGGTCAAGCCGGGACTGTAGTCGCCGTACTCCTCAGGCAGGAAAAAATTCCATAAACCGTCGGCTTTAGCTTTAGCTTTGAGGTCCTCGATGACCGGCGGCACTTTCCACAGATTATTCTGATCGTGGGTGAATTCGTAGACATCCTCTTCCACGGGATAGACGTGCTCATTCATGAAGGCGCGGATCCGCGCTAAAAGCTCTTGGGTTTTCTCGTTGTGCTCGAAATGCATCGCTATGTTCCTGGCTGTTCTACGGCTGGTTTTGAGGGCGTGCATTCTCCCATCTCGCACGCTGCGGTGAAATACCGCGTTTATTCGCCGGCCCGTTGGCTTTTTTTCCGTTCGAGCTCATCGATAGTGCGCGGCCAGTCCTTTTTCAATAATCGCGAGAGGCCCCGGTCGGCTAACACTTTGCCATCGGTCTGGCAGCGGGGGCAGTAATTCACCTCATTTTCCGCGTACCGGATCCGTTGGATGGTGGTTTCGCAAACCGGACAAGGTTGCCCGTATTTTCCATGGGTAGCCATCTGCGGACGGAAAGCGGTGACTTTTTTGGGGAAGCTCTTACCCCGCTCCTCGCTGAGTCTGGTAGTCCATAAAGTTAGAGTGTCTTTGACGCAGTGAAACAATGTTTGGATCTGCTCGTCGTCCATTTTCTGCGTTTGCAAGATAGGCGAGAGTCGCGCGGCATGGAGTATTTCGTCCGAATAGGCATTGCCAATCCCGCTGAATAAATGGGGATCGGTTAAGGCGCGCTTCAGCGTGTGATTGGACTGAGTCAGCCTTTGAGAAAAGCGCGCCAAGTCCATTGTTTCAATATCGATCCCTTGCGGAAGCGTGTCGGTGAGAGCGGCCTCGTTGTCGTACAAGTGCAAAGAAGCGCGCTTTTTGGAGCCCGCCTCCGTAAGATGCAACGCGCCGGTACCAAAGCTCAAAATCGCGAGTGTGTTTTTGGTGGGTTTTTTCGTGCGCTTTTCGTCCCACTGTAAGCGGCCGGCGATCATCAGGTGAACGACAACCCAAATATCGTTGCTGAGTTCAAAACCGATCCGTTTACCGAATCGGCGGATCGTCTTGATTACTTGGTCCTGCGCGGACTCGATTGGCGGTTGAACTGAACGAAGGAGGAACGGGTTTGTGATCCTGATGTCCTCCAGGCGTTGGCCGGCAACGCGCTCATTGAGCGCGTCGATATAGACCGTAATGTCCGGCAGCTCCGGCACTGCCTGCGGCCCGCGGACTTAGTTTGCGCCGGGGAAACCCATCGCCGGGAATTCCGCGACGTAGCTTGGCAGGGGTGTCATGTACTCAACGATGATGAGCCGCTCTTTGAATAACCAACGATCATCGTGTCTAAGCAATTTGTCATAGTACGTGCCGTTGGCTTGATAGGCAGTATCGTCCTCTTTGTTGATCATGGTTGCGGTGAGGTAAGTGGTGCCGGTGGCGCTGTCTCCAGTCACATCAAGTTCGATGGAATGGATGAGGTGTTTTAGGTGCTTCACACCGGCGCGCAGATGCTCGTGGTAGAACGCATACCAGCCTTGAATCGCTTCGCGCCCCTCGACATCGTAGTTGCCATCGTAATGCGGTTTCAGCACCGCATCCTCTGCAAACAGGGCGGCGACTTCAGCGGCCGTACCGCGATCGACCCGGTGACAATAGGCCGCTAGGGTTTGTTTAATGAGGGCGAGATCGCTCGACATGGCCTTTCCTTATTATTGATTGCGTTTAGGAAGCGTGCGCGAGCAAGAGCGGATTCACTTCGCTCACCGCCTCAAGTTGAACGAGATGGCCATAGCCTTCGAGGATGTGCACATCAACACCATCAGGTACGTTGTTGGCATGTGAGGCCGGGATAATTTCATCCTTTGAGCCCCAAATAACCTGCACTGGCATTTCCAATTCTTCCATCTGCGCGGCAAGGTTTTGCGTCTGCTGCGTGCCGTCCTGAAACTGGCCGGAAATTGTGGTCAGGGCCTCTGTGACGCCATCTATACGCTTGAACTGCAGAATGTCGTTAATTAGCGAACGGTTAATCAGGGCCTTATCGGCGACCAGTTGCTGGAGGAGCGGTTTGATTTCCTTGCGACTTTTCGCCGCCACGAAACCGTTGATGTACTCGGCATTGATTTCACCGCCAAGGGCGGCGGGCGCGATCAGCGATAGGCCTTCTATGCGATCGGAGGCATCGAGCGCTGCTTGCAAGGCGACGGCACCGCCGAGCGAATGACCAACAAGATAAGCGGCCCCAATCTCCAGAGCATCCATGAAGCCAATCACGGTCTCGGCGAGGCTTTTTACCGTGCCGTCCCCGACATCTTTGGTCGATTGGCCGTGCCCTGGTAGGTCGACGGCATACACCGTTGATTCGGCCGCTAACGGCTGTTGGGTAAAGAGCCAACGCTCAGCGTCTCCGCCAAAGCCGTGAATCAAGATTATCGAGCGAGCCGCCTCGCCCATCTTCGAGTAACGGATCCGCTGGCCATTGACTTCGATGTTTTCATAGCCGCTGCCTTCTTCCTCCTCAGGCTCCGGCGGCACGTAGTTCGCCTGGAATTCGGCGATAAAAGCAGCGACGTCGGCATCGCTGACTTCGGCGGGCGCAATAACGCCAAGTAGCGCGCCAATCGGCAGAATCTCGTCCGGTGCTGCGACCCGTTTTCGGAAAAGGCCGGGATCCAAGGCTTCGAAGGTGTTAGCGATTTTTTCCGTTTCGATATCAACAACGTCGTCACCCATGCTGAGTTCGGTGCCTTCCTCCACCAGCCACTCCATGACCTTGCCTTCCTGCATGGAAAGCCCCCACTTAGGCATGGTGATTGCGATAATCCGATCGTCGCTCATGCGTATGCCGCCGTTTTTCGAACCGCCTCTGCGATGGCGTCAGCCCCTGGTATATAAAGATCCTCAAGCGCCCCCGCGAAGGGCACTGGGGTGTGTGGCGCGGTCACCATCTCAATCGGTGCTTCAAGGTCGCCAAACGCCTTTTGTGCGATGAATGCGGAGATATCGGTGGCGATATTGCAGCGCGGCGTCGCTTCGTCCACAACGACCACGCGGCCGGTGTTCTCGACGCTCTCCAAAATCGTTTCTTCATCGAGCGGCGATGTGGTGCGCGGGTCGACGACCTCGCAGCTAATCCCATCGCCCTGCAGCATTTCCGCGGCTTCCATCGCGTGATGAACCATGCGCCCGAGCGCGATAATGGTGACGTCATCGCCTTCGCGCACGATATTGGCTTCGCCAAACGGCACCGTGTAAGACTCTTCCGGGACGTCACCTTCGACGGTATAGAGCACCTTGTGTTCGCAGAAAATTACCGGGTCATTGTCGCGGATCGCTTCGATGAGCAAGCCCTTCGCGTCATAGGGCGAGGAGGGCACCACGACCTTTAGTCCCGGAATGTGCGTGAATACGGGGTACAGCGCTTGTGAATGCTGCGCAGCGGCCCTAAATCCCGCGCCGAACATGGTGCGGATAACCACCGGGGTCTCCGCTTTGCCGCCGAACATATAGCGGAATTTCGCGGCCTGATTGAAAATTTGATCAAAGCACACGCCCATGAAGTCGATGAACATCAACTCACACACCGGGCGCAGTCCGCTGGTTGCGGCACCTACCGCGGCACCGACAAACGCCGACTCACTGATCGGGGTATCCATGATGCGGTCGCCGTACTTGCCGTAAAGTCCCTTGGTGAGGCCCAGAACGCCGCCCCAGGCATCCATTTCGCCGCCGGCACCTTCGCCGCCGACCACGTCTTCGCCCAGGACAACGACGGTTTCATCGCGTGCCATTTCTTGATCGAGGGCTTCATTGATCGCTTGTTGATAGGTAATTTTTCTAGCCATTACTGTGTTCCTCGATGCGCTTAGTAGCTGATGTAGACATCAGTGAGCAATTGATCCGCCAGTGGTTCGTCAGATGTTTCCGCGAAGTTCACCGCGCCATCGATCACCTCGCCAACTTCGCTGTCGATCGTTGCCAATTGGTCGGCGGTGATCTCAGTGTTCTCGGTGACGTTGGCTGCGAATCGCTTGATGCAACAGATATTCTCGCGCAAGTCCTTAACTTCGTTTTTGGGACGGTAGTCTTGGTTGTCGCCTTCGAAGTGGCCGAAGAAGCGGTCGAGTTTGTGCTCGACAAGGGTCGGCCCGCCGCCGCTACGCGCACGTTCGGCTGCTTCGCCGAACGCTTCGTGAACAGCGAAAAAATCATGGCCATCGGCTTGCATACCGGGCATGCCGAACGCTTTCGCACGATTAACGATGTCCTCGCAAGCGACACTGTAGCTCGCGCCTGTCGCTTCCGCGTAACCGTTATTCTCGAAGACAAAGACCAGCGGTAACTGCCAAACCGCGGCAAGGTTCATGGCCTCAAAGGTAGTGCCTTGATTGGAACCGCCATCACCCACGAAAGCCACGGCGATATCGCCGGTACCCAATTTTTTCGCGGCGAGTGCGGCGCCGCAGGCCAATGGCGGACCACCGCCGACGATACCATTAGCACCCATCATGCCCATATCGAGATCGGCGATGTGCATTGATCCGCCTTTACCTTTGCAGGTGCCGGTTCCTTTGCCATAAATCTCGGCCATCATGCCGTTGACTTCGACACCCTTGGCGATGCAATGGCCATGACCACGGTGATTACTCGCAATCCTGTCGCCCGGGCGCAAATGCATCCCAACGCCCGTGGCAGAGGCTTCCTCACCGGCATAGAGATGGACAAAGCCCGGGATCCCGCCCTTGGCGAATTCGACGTGGACCCGATCTTCAAATTCGCGGATAGTTTTCATGGTTCGGTAGGCGTCGAGTAGATCCTCGACGGACAAATTATTGGTCGCTGCGCTGGACATAGGCTCCCCCCTTTGTTGTTCGACGCGCGGCCTGGTGCGATTCATCGCCGCGGTTCGCCCGCCTAAGTTAGATCAAAACGCCGGTGGAAGCGACTTTATCCCGCACGCTTCAGTCTTGCGTCGCGGTGGCCGGTGGCAACCAAGCGGTAAGGGTCTCCCGCATCGCGGTTTCAACCGGTAAATCAAGCGGTTTCAGCCATGATTTCGGAACGAAAACAGTGTAGCCGCCCAGTTGATAGCCCATTGGCAAATAGACCGCTGCGTTGCCCGAGACGTTGAGGCCGTCCGGCAGGTCGCCGAGATCCTCGCGCATCAAAAGCCCCACCATTTGCGTTTTGCTGCCCGGCACTTCGAAGATGACCGCCCGGCCAGCAGCCTTGTCAGGGTTCGGTGAGAACAGCCCAATGAACTGCTTAGCGGCCTGGTAGAGATCGCCAATGATCGGTAGAACATCGAGAATTCGCTCGGCGACAAAATAGATCCAACGTGTCAATTTGGTTGAGACCAGTATCCCCAAAGCGTAGATGACGGCAATGGCGAACACGACGCCAAGTCCTGGGATTTCGGGCGCGCCGGGCCAAACCCACGCCAGCCATTCATTGGTGACGCGGTTGAACCAGGCACCAATGGCATAGACCACATAAAGCGTCACAAAGATCGGCAGAAAAGCGATTAAGCCTTTGAAGAAGGTACGAGCGAATACCCCCATGATGAGTCTCCTAACGGGATGAACAGCAAATGGCGCCACGAAACGTTGCCGGCGCAGCGCTTCGGTCATAATAGCGCCCCCTTGGACAACTCATGATGTTGGATTTAGATGGCCCAGTACGTTTTTACGATGAACCGTGTTGGCAAGGTAGTGCCGCCAAAGAAGCATATTCTGCGCGACATCTCCTTGAGTTTTTTTCCCGGCGCCAAAATCGGTGTGCTTGGGCTTAACGGCGCCGGTAAATCGACCTTGCTTAGGATCATGGCCGGCATCGACACGGAGATCGAAGGCGAGGCGGCACCGCTGAAAGGTTTGAAAATCGGGTATCTGTCCCAAGAGCCGGAACTTGATGAGAGTAAGGACGTACGCGGCAACGTCGAACAGGGGCTTGGGGAAACTCTAGCGCTATTACAGAAATTCAATGACATCAGCATGAAGTTCGCTGAGCCGATGGAAGACGACGAGATGAACGCCCTGCTTGAGGAACAGGGTAAGTTACAGAATGAAATCGACGCTTGCGGCGGTTGGGAAGTTGAACGCAAGCTGGAGATTGCCGCGGACGCCCTGCGGTTACCCCCCTGGGACGCCGAGGTTGGCAAGCTGTCCGGCGGTGAGCGCCGGCGTGTGGCCTTGTGCCGGCTGCTTCTCTCCGAGCCGGATATGTTGTTGCTCGATGAACCCACTAATCATCTCGATGCTGAATCGGTGGCTTGGCTCGAACGTTTCCTGCATGACTTTGAGGGTACGGTCGTGGCGGTAACACATGATCGGTATTTTCTCGATAACGTCGCCGGTTGGATATTGGAGCTTGATCGTGGACACGGTATTCCTTGGGAAGGAAATTACTCGTCATGGTTAGAGCAAAAGGAAATTCGACTGCAACAGGAGGAACGTGAGCGGGCGGCCCATCAAAAAACTATTCAGGCCGAGTTGGAATGGGTCCGGCAAAACCCCAAAGGGCGCCAGGCAAAAAGCCGCGCGCGCTTACAGCGCTTCGATGAGCTGCAGTCCAGGGAATTTCAGCAGCGCAACGAGACCAATGAAATTTACATACCACCTGGCCCGCGCTTGGGCGATATTGTGATCGAGGCCGAGCGGTTGGCCAAAGGCTTTGGTGAGCGTTTACTGTTGGACGACTTGAATTTTGCGCTGCCGCCGGGAGGCGTGGTTGGGGTGATCGGCGCTAACGGGGCGGGTAAAACGACACTATTTCGCCTCCTAACCGGTCAAGAGCAAGCCGATAGTGGTTCGCTGCGTTTGGGAGATACCGTTGAGTTTGCCTACGTCGATCAGAGCCGTGATGCCTTGGATGATTCCAAAACAGTTTGGGAAGAGATCTCAGGTGGCCAGGACATTTTGCAGGTGGGCGAATACGAGACGCAGTCGCGCGCTTATGTCGGGCGCTTCAACTTCAAGGGTCAAGACCAACAAAAACATGTAGGACAGCTTTCAGGTGGGGAGCGCAACCGGGTGCATCTCGCCAAAACGTTATTGAAGGGCGGCAACGTACTGCTGCTCGATGAACCCACCAACGATCTCGACGTTGAAACACTGAGGGCCCTGGAGGAAGCGCTGCTGACCTTTCCGGGCTGTGTCGTGGTGATTTCTCACGATCGTTGGTTTCTTGATCGGATAGCCACCCATATTCTGGCGTTCGAAGGCGAGTCACACGTTGAGTGGTTTCCCGGCAACTATGCGGACTACGAGACCGATCGGAAACGCCGCCTGGGTGATGCCGGTCCGAAACGGATCAAATACAAACCGGTAGTGCGTGCCTAAATTACTGTTAAATCGGCGAATTTTATTCTTCCGGTGGTGTTTTGGTGAATGGGGCAGGCGCTGAGGCATGCTATCCTGGCGCGCTGAATTTCACGATTGTCTTGAGTTTTTTGATGAGGGGGCTTCATGGCTGAGTTTGATACGGTCATTAAAGGTGGCATGATTTTCGATGGCACACGGGTGCCTCGGTATCGCTCCGACATTGGTATTACCGACGGTGTGATTGCGGAGATCGGGCGCATCGAGGCGCACCGGGGGAAAGTGGTGATCGAGGCTGAGGGCCTCCATGTCGCGCCCGGCTTTGTCGACTTGCACACCCACTATGACGCGCAACTGTTTTGGGACCCGTACTGCACGTTGTCGGGCTGGCACGGTATCACCTCGGCGGTGATCGGGAACTGCGGTTTTGGCTTTGCCCCCGTGCAACCCGAACTTCGCGAGCGCGCCATGCTCACCATGACGCGGGTAGAGGCCATTCCTTTTGCCTCGATGCAGGAGGGTATGCCGTGGGATTGGACAACCTTTCCGGAATATCTGGACAGCGCCGATCGTGCGCCGAAGGCAATTAATCTATTGCCGTATATGCCGATCGGTCCACTCATGATTTGGGTCATGGGGATGGAAGAGGCCAAGTCAGGCCGCATGCCGACCGAGCAGGAACATGCAGAGATGGCGCGATTGTTCAAACAAGGTCTCGATGCCGGTGCCTGCGGCTGGTCTGCCCAGCGGCTGCATCCGGACGGTCCCTCATCAGTGCAACTCGATTACGACGGCACCCCGATGGTGACTGATGTCATGCATGATGAAACCTGCGAGATGTTCGCCAAGATTTTGGGAGAGCGAAACCAAGGCTTCATGCAAATGACCATCTCCACCGGTGATTACGCCGCTGATCGAGCGCATATGGAAAAACTTTCCATGCTCAGTGGCCGCCCGCTTCTGTGGAATGTTTTGCAGGCTTACGACCACAAGCCCGAAGTTCACCGGGAAGGCTTGGCCTGGATGCAAAGCTGTCGGGAGCGCGGGATCCGGGTTTACGCGCAAGGTTTGACGACCGACGCGGGTTTTGATTTCACCTTCGAGGATTGGAATCTATGGGATGACCGTCCCGCCTGGCGCGAAGCAACCCTTGGCACCAATGAGGAGAAGCTCGAAAAACTTTCAGATCCCCAACGCAGGCTCGCACTTAAGTCTCAACGTCCGGCCACGGTGACAGGGCCGGTCGATGATATCGTTTTCACTGGGCCACAAACCCCGGAAACCGAGCCTTATCGCGATATGACGATTGCTCAAATTGCCGAGAAACTCGGCAAGCACCCCGTCGACGCGATGTTGGACCTCGCGGTCCAGGACGGCTTGAAAGCGGAGTTCTTCGCCGCGCCACCGAACGTCTCGAAAGACCATTTACGTGAAATCGTTAGCGACCCGTACGTGTTGTTCGGCGTCTCTGACGGCGGTGCCCACACGAAATTTTTGACGGCGGGCCGTTACCCAACTGAAACAATTACCGAAGTGGTGCGTGAGCATCAAATGCTGAGTTTGGAGGAAGCGCATTGGCGTTTGAGCGCGCTACCCGCGATGGTCGCGGGTTTTGAGGACCGCGGTGTGCTCCGGCCTGGCGCGCCAGCGGACATGATCATCTACGATTATGAAAATCTAAACGTACTGCCCCGCGAGATTGTTTATGACTTGCCAGGGAACGAATGGCGTCGCGTGCAGCGCGCTGAGGGCTACAAGTACATCCTGGTCAACGGCGAAGTCACGATTAAAGATGACCAGCAGACCGAAACTCACTCCGGGCGTTTATTGCGTTTCGGCGGCGGACAGGCCCAGCAACGCAAGGCGGCCTGATGGCGAACGAGGAAGCGCTCGCGGCGCTGCTCGATAGGGAAGCGATCCGTGAGCTGCCGGTGCGTTATTGTGATCACGTTTGGCGCAATGATGTCGATGGGCTTATAGAACTGTTCGCTGACGACGGCGAGTTCATCATTCGGACCAGCGAAGGCGATACGGCTGTTGCCGGGCGCGAAGCGCTCGTTGAGCTTTATGCGGACGGTCTTGCTGACGCGCCACGTCCGTATATTCACAACCATGTCGTTGATCTCACCAGTGACAGCACGGCGAGCGGACGCTGCTACCTTGATTTACGGAGTGCCAAGCACAACATGGATTGGCTGGGCGCGGGTTTCTATCAGGATGATTACATCAAGCGAAACCAGAGCTGGTTGTTTCAGCGGCGTTTGTTTACGGTCTTAAGGATTGACGAATGGCCGGGATCGGTCGAGCGCCCTAGCCGCTAGCAACCGGGCCCTAGCGGTGAGGGCAACCGCGCATGCCGCCAAGCGCCCAAGCAAACCGCAACAGACGGCTGGTCAGCAGCGCAGCGGCCTGGTTTGGGCCGGTCCATCGCTTGCGGCCGCTCGGCGAGTCTTGAGGGCTTTTATCCCTCTAGGCTATTTTCGAGCGACGGGTGATCGCCGTGACGGGATAACAGAGTTGCCCAACCAGTGTTCGGGGCAGGCGAACGGTTGTTCCGAAGTCCGCCGGCCAATGTCCACTCGGCATATGCATCGACCCAAACAGCCAATCAAACAAGAGTGTGTGCGCCGAGTAATTGGTATCGATTGCTGGTTTCTCCGAGCTGTGGTGCCAGTGATGAAACTGCGGTGTCACGATTATGTGTTTGAGGGGACCAAACGAGAAATTGAGATTGCAGTGGATGTAAATGGCCTGCAACGCGGCGAAAGCCACGTAGATATCCAGTGCCCTTTGCTCGGGGCCGAGTAAATACAGCGGGACCATTACCATCGCGCGTTCGGAAAATACCTGTAAAAAATGTCCTCGGGAACCCGCCAACCAATCCATATCCTCGACCGAGTGATGGACGGCATGGATCGGCCACAAGAGTTTTGATTCGTGATAGAGCCGATGTTCCCAGTAAAGGACGAAGTCCGCGGCTAGAACGATCAAGAGGACTTGCGCCAGGAGCGGCATGGATTGAATATTGTGCTGCAACGAAGCGCTAACCGCCCAGTCAAAATGGCTCGCATGATAGTTGCCGTAAATTAGGATTGCGGAGATGGCAAGATGGTTAAAACAGAAGTAAAAAAGGTCCAGCCCCCATTCCTTGCGTAATATCACCTGATCCGCGTAACGCGGGAAAAGTTTTTCGAGCGTCATAAAGACGAACATGGAACCCATGAATGCCAGGATCAGCCAATCGACACCGAGCGACAGACGTATCGGCTCAACGGGGCCTACTGGAATGGTGTAGCCGCCCAGCGCGAATGCGACTGCTGTTAGCGAAATCCCGGCAACTCCCAATCTCCGGTGGCGGCCAAAATAAAAGGTAAGAGCGCCAAAAAACAGTGAGAAGTACATGCCATACTTCAAGAATTTCTGGAGAAAAACCGCGTCGTAAGCCTGGCGCAATTCGATCGTTGTCAGATACGCTGGATAAAGATAGGCGAACACAGCCATCAGGCTGAGCGCGCCAAGCGCAACAGAACAATACCCACTGATTTTTCCTTCACCGAGGCGGAATTCGCGCTCGGGGTCGAGATGCGTTTCGCGCTCGCGATATTTGTAGACGGGATCCATTTCGATTCAGGACGGCGCTTTTTTTATCTCACAAAGGTACGATTTGTGCGGCACGCAGCCACCCACGGGATCGTAGATATCGTTGCCGATGATGCGGTTGTAATTGGCGCCTTCGTCGTTTTCCGGATCATAGCCATCGAGCCCTAAGCCTTCGCAGTTTTGCCACCAACCGGCGGTGGCGCGGATCACCCCAGGGTGAATTGCTTCCACGAAACGGGCTGTCATCCGCGCTTTGCCGTGAGGAGTGGCGAGTTCCACCCAATCGCCTTCTTTGATGCCGCGTGCGGACGCGGTTTCTGGATGCACATCGATCCGCGGCTGTCTTTCCGAGCGACGCAGCTTCGGAACATGGCGATATTGGCTGTGAATGAAATGCGGTGTTTTAGTGTCGGTGAGTACCAGCGGATATTCTTTAGCTAACCCGGGCTGCGAATGCGGCCCCATGCCGGGTTCGTGATATTCAGGCATTGCGGGGTAGCCGTTGTCAAAAAATGTTTGTGAGTAGATCTCAACTTTTCCGCTAGGGGTCGCAAAACCAGTTTCTTGATACTTTCGGTAGCGCGTTTGTTGTTCTTTGTCGATCCCTGTCGGTTGTTCACGAAGCTCGGCGAGCCCGACGCCGCTGCCATCAAGGATTTCTTCGTAGGCCGCGTCAACATTGCCTTCCCAAAAATGCTCTGAAAGACCAAGGCGTTTTGCGAGTGCGAAAGCAATCCACGTATCCGAGCGTGATTCGCCGCGTTCTTCGATGACCTGTTGTCGCAACTGAACGCGGTCGCAAGCCTTCTGATCGACGACGAAGTTTGTCTTTAGCCCTTCTCGCTCCCACGGGGAATTTACCGGCAGGAAGATATCAGCGTGTTGGGCGGTGGGCGTCATGAAGGGATCGATATGAACCATGAAATCAAGCGCATCCAACGCGCGCGCGCCGCGTTCGCCATCCGCGTGCGAGAGTAAGACGTTCATGCCAAAACTGACCAGAGCGTTAACACCGTAAGGTTCCCGATCAAGGACCGCCTTGTAGAGTGCGTCGGTGGTGATCCAGTTGAAGATTGATTCCGGCCCCAGCGAACGTTCTTCTTGGCCCACCGACTTATCGAGCATTTCCTCGGGCATGAGTTCGCGACCGAACACGTCGTTAACGGGTACGTTCTCAAGGATCACGTTGCCGCCTGGCGCGTCGAAGCAACCGGTTAACGCATAGAGGCAATCGATCGCCCGGCTGCTTTGGCTCGTGTTGGAGTGCATTTCGAGTCCAGCCCAGTGATAGCAGGAAACGGCTTTGCTGTTGCCGATAAGCCTAGCAGTTTTCCGGATCTGGTCGGCGTCTAGCCAACATATTTCGGCCGCTCGCTCGGGCGGCGTTTCCGAGCATAGCCGCGCGTAGTTCTCGAAGGCTGTTCGGCAGCGTATGCCGTTGATTTCGTATGCACCACGGAGCGCGGGTTTGCCTTCATTTTCATAGTTCCCCTGGGTGGGGTCGTAGAGTAGGGCGCCGTTGGCGCCGTCGTCCCAGGCAACTTTGGTCGTGGCATCCCCGTTGGGATCGATATCTGCAGCGGTTAGTAAAGCACCATTGTCGTTGCGAACGAGCAGCGGGGCGTTGGTCCAATCGCGCACGAAATCGAAATCAAACAGTTGCTCCTCAATGATTACATTTGCCATTGCTAACGCTAGCGCGCCGTCCGACCCAGGGCGAACGCGCAGCCACTCGTCCGCTTTGGCGGCGAGTCCGACGCGCAGAGGATCAACGACGATTAATTTGGCGCCCCGTCGCTTGGCCTTATTGATCCGCGTCGCGAACGCGAGCCATGTCGTGTTGGGATTATGCGCCCACAAAATGATGCAATCACCGTTTTCAACTTCCGAGGGCGGCATGGGCACGCCATAGGTGTAGCCAAAAACAAACGCGTTCGCGAAATTGCAGAGTTCGATCGACGCTACGGCATTGGGGGTGCCGTAGGCTTGGCGTAAGCGTTCAACGAAAGGATAACCGTCCTGCATTGCAGTTCCGGCGCTGGTCGTGATGCTAAAAGCGACCGACGCCTTGCCGGATTTCTCCTCAATCGCTTTTATGCGCCCGGCGGTGATGTCGAGCGCTTCGTCCCAACTTATGCGCTCCCACCCTGGATCTTTTGCACCTTTGGGATTGGTGCGTTTCAGTGGATACAGTTCTCGCGCGTCGCTGTACACGTGCTCTGGCGCCGCGCGGCCTTTCGCACACAGGGCCGCTCCAGTGGGGTGTTCAGGATCCGCTTCGATTGCGACCAGGCGGCCGTCCTCAACCACCGAGATACAGCCGCAGCTTGACCAGCACAATGCGCAGTAGCCGGGGATTCGTTCGGTTTTCGCGGTCATCGTTCCCCTCAGCTTAGGTAGGGGTACTAGCTTACACGATTGGTCCGCAGCGGATCCCAAAGCGTTCCCGCGCAGTATCCAAGGTATTGCGCAGATGATCAGGATGATCGCGGCTGAATTTCTTAAGTTTATTGACCGCCAGTAGGCGTCTGTGCATCGGAAACCAGCGGTTGAAATCCAGATGGCAGTCGAGCATCACCTGGGTGGGCACAGCCTGTACCAGAAGGCCGAGATTGTGCAGGAGGTGCGCGATGGAAACGTAGGGCAGTGCGACTTTGTCGCGCTCAGTGAGTTCCTGAAAATTCAGTTCATACAGGGGTGTTGACTTAATTTTATCGAGGTACAGCAAATGACTTAGGAAGTAACCGCCATAGGTCGTGAGGAAATGAATTGCGGAAGTCGGCTGCACCGAGACCACGTTGCCTTTGTCTGATACATAGGGTTCGTAGTCAAATTGATCTTTGTTGATGTAGCCGGTGCAGTTTACGAACCAACTGTCTGCCTTGACTTTCATTGTGTCGCCAGAGCGGAGTTCGACGAATGGCCCCCGATCGCTGTCAACCACGTCATTAATGTAATCCATGGTGATGCTCGCGGCGCCGTTTTTGATCGTATCGTTTTCGTGCTTTGAGATGACACCAAACACGAACTGCCGGCATTCATCGTTCAGGCAGTGCGCAAGGTTGTCGCGGTAATAGCTCACTGCCTCTTCCACGTTTTCACCATTGAAGCGTTTGGCGACCTCAAGAAATCCTTCCAGTGGGGTATTGCTCAAAAACCAACGTTTGAACCAACTCGTTGGAAAGCTGCTATCGCGATTGGTGAACAAGGTGCCTTTGCCAATGAATAGGTGAACGGGGCGGGAAGGGTAGGCACGAATCAATGAATAGGCAGTATCCATAGCCGTCTTGCCGCCGCCGGCAACATAAATGGGTGCGGCGCTTGCAGCGATGGGGCCGCGAAATAGGTCTTCGCCATTCGGACTTAGCGAGTGTACATGTTGGCTTGAGAATTTTAACGGTGGGATCTCTGGGATCCGAAAGCCGACCGCTTTGATGCACTTCTTTGCGTTGATTGTTAGGCGCTCGTCGCCGCCGACCGATTCACACTCAATGTGTACCGGGTGATCGGCCTCGTCCTCGCGGTGGGAGAGATAGCGCCAGCCAAATTTTTCGTCCAAATCGACGCGGGTTCTCAGCTCTTTCAAGCAATGTTCGAAATGCCCGAGAATTTCGCGTTTATCCGCGAGGTACTCAGGCGCCTTGCCGATGGTCCAAGGGATATCGCCGGCGGTAAACATAGGGTGTGGCTGGTGGAGGCGAACATAATCGTAGGTCTCATTCCACATCCCGCCGTTTCTGGCGTTCGCGTCGAT
>JBCCEV010000018.1:0-38558 GCA_039030125.1 Pseudomonadota bacterium
AAATCTGCTGTTGGGTAAGGTGGATGTTGAAGAGAACGTAGAACGAGAACGCGAATTCCGTGACGCTATTGACGAGGTTTCTGTCGATGAGGAGCCGTCATACGACGAAATTGTTGATCTAGCTACGGACGTATCCGCGCGAATTAATATGGTTTTGAAAACAGCTGAAATCCTTGGGCAAGTTCTCAAGAACTACTATGGTTCGATTGAGCGCAGCAAGAAGCAGGAACTTTTGCAGGAAGTCTTCGATGGCCCTCTCAGAATGTTGAGGTTTATCTTCGAGGACGTTATTGCTGACCCGGATAGTTTCGCAGGAGAGCTTCAACGCTTGATCGAGAAGAACAGACCTCTAAGCGCCGATAGCCCCACGACGAAAACAGTACGCAAGTTTGCGTTTAACTTAATAGGGGCTGTCTGCGCAGGAGTAATAGCTAAAACCGGTAACTTGGTAAACGCCGAAAAGTTAATGGAAGACGTGGATCTTGTAGCTTCTAATCCTGACTCGATATCTTATAGGTTGATTTCCGCCGCGATTAAGCTAACGAAGCCGGGGAAAGTTCCCATTTCAGAAATACGAGCGCTTTCGAAAGATTTACGGGGCAACGATTTCGGTTTCAGGATGCTCCAATCATTCGGTTACTACTATTTACGTATGTTTTATGTTGAAACGAGCTCTCGTCAGAAACTGTGTGCTGCGTTGGATATTGAGCAAGGCGCCGACGTGCTTGTGGAAGATCGAAAGAGTATTCTCGCGCGACAACGATTGGCAGCAATAGAAAGTTGGAAAAACAACCCTAAAAACTAACCCTAATCTGCCGTTTTAAATGGCCTAAGTCAAATTTAGCGGGCTGAGTGATCAGCCCGTCTAGTTCAAGGTTAAACCGGGACTTAAGGATCTTTCGCTGCTTCCGCGAACGCACTTTAGCGTTGGGACAATCGAGGACTTGTCTCGGTCAGGTGTGTCCCCGTCCGGTACAAGAATACGGTCCCCGGCTAGCCATTGCCTTACGTTAGAGTCGGGAGTGATCCTCGAGGATGTAAAGTTGATTCGGGAGTTAGAAAAGCAGGAACAAACGAGTTCAACAACTCAGCAGCCATAACATTCACGAAAACGGTCGTTGGACCTGTCGTGAAACGCGTCCGAAAGGTTCATTCTTACCTAGTCCGGTGTTCTAAGCTTTCCCCTAAACAGGCGGTTATGGGAAAGTGAATCCATCCGGGGCCGCATATCTCAATCTCGTAGCGCGCTAGTCTCTGTCGAAGGACTGCTTTACATTTCTTAATAAACCAGAGAAACGTCGCAAACGTTAGGCGCCTATCTTGGTTCGGAAGGTCGAGCTTTCTATTTGGCGAGGTTTGAAATGTCACCTCTTCGCGATGCTACTGAGCGATTGTTGTTGATCGACGACGATCCGAAACTTGGCGGGATGATAAAAGAATATCTCACCGATCATGGTTTTGATATCACCGTTGTATTGACCGGCGAAGAGGGCTTGGATTTCCACAAGCGTCGCCCTTTCGATGCAGTCATCCTCGATCTCATGCTTCCAGACATCGAAGGGCTTGAAGTCTGTCGACAGATCAAAGCCCGCTCAAATACTCCCATCCTAATGCTTACTGCCAAAGGTGATCCACTCGATCGCGTTATCGGACTTGAGCTTGGCGCGGACGACTATGTGCCTAAGCCGTTTGAGCCACGTGAACTCTTGGCACGCATTCGAGCCGTCCTTCGCAGAGGGCGTCTTGAGAAACACGAAATTGTGTCGCGTTTTGGTCGTCTTGAGATTGATCGCGAGCGCTTGGAAGCGCGCCTTAACGGCGAGCGGTGCAATTTAACGTCTCACCAGTTTCAAATCCTCGATATGCTGTCTCAGGCTGCCGGACGGGTCCTATCCAGGGATCAAATCATGAACCAGCTCGGTGGTCACGACGCAGAGGCGTTCGACCGCTCGATTGATGTTCACGTCTCTCGCATTCGCTCGGAGATCGAAGAAGACCCGAGGCACCCGAGGCGTGTCATTACAGTCCGAGGGGTAGGGTACGTTTTCGCGAAAGCTCAGGATTAGGGTCGATGTTTACGACCCGCCTCTACTACAAGCTTTGCTTAATCGTCCTCGGTAGCTTACTCGTTTTCGCGGTATTCGCTACCGCGCTTTGGGTTGTATCGGGCCACCACTCTTTCGAAAAAATGCTTTTCCAGAAAACCACTTCATTAGCGATACTTCTATTTCCGCCGGATGCAGAGTTCGGGATCCAAGCAGATGCTGTCCGTGAAGTCGCCGATTCGTTAGATATTGATCTAACGCTTTGGGCTCCAAATAGAACCTTGCTGGGTGCTAGCGGCCAGGTAGCCGAGGTACCTAACCATGATGTGCCTGTCGGCGACTGGATACCAACGGAAGGGCGCAGTCGATGGACGACAAAACTTCCGGATGGGCGCTTTCTCATCATTGATATCGAGCGTCTAGAGATGCTTGATGACGCGACGGGTGCGGTCCTGGCTTTGCTGTTTCTGGCACTTTCGACTGCCGTGGCTACCTATCCCTTTATTCGCCACATCACCAAACGTCTGGAGGCGCTTCAACAAGAAGTAGAACAAATAGGCGGGGGCGACTTAACCGCAAGAGTTGAGATTGAGGGAAACGATGAAATAGCGACACTCGCGCGAAGTTTCAATCGGTCCGCTGAAAAGATAGAAAATCTCGTGACGGCTCAAAGGATGTTATTAGCGAATGCCTCTCACGAGCTCCGCACACCGCTGGCGCGCATCCGGCTTGGTATTGAGATGCTCGAAAATGGCAAGAACGTAGAGCGGCGAAACGCGCTCAAAGCGGATATTCGAGAACTCGATGAGCTCGTTGACGAGCTGCTTTTGATGACCCGACTTGATTCCGGTTCACATAACAAGTCTTTCACTAACCTTGATCTAATCGCAATCGCTGCCGAGGAATGCTCGCGATATCAGAATTGCGAGGTCAGCGGTTCCCAGGGCGAAGTGTACGGTGAGCGGAGAATGTTGCGGCACTTGGTTCGCAACTTGATCGACAACGCGCATAAGCACGGCATGCTTCCGGTTCAAGTCATCGTCAGTAGCTCCGAGGATACGGTGAGTTTGACTGTTGTTGACGGTGGTAGCGGGATACCCGATGACCAGCTGGTGAAGGTTTTTGAGCCGTTCTACCGAGCGCCCGGGAAACAGGACGTTCCAGGCTACGGGCTGGGTCTGCCTCTAGTAAAGCGAATCGCTGAATTTCATAACGGGCAGCTTTCGGTCTCCAACGATCCTCGCTCCTCGATCTCGTTGACCTTCCCCGCCGCCAAGTGACTATTTCTCGTAACTACTCGCCCGATTAAGGCGCTGAGTAGAAAAACACCATTGAAGGAACCATGCATGAACGAACCAATACTTGCTTTCTCCAACCCGATCGGCGAGTTCCTCGCGCCAGTTCTTCTAATGATTCAGCGTACAGGGTTTTTCGAGGCTTATGTATTTATCCCGGTCATGACAGCTGGGGCACTATTAGTTTTTGTCGCCGTAAAGAAAAGGGTCATCGCCAACCTAGTTCCTGTCGAAAATTCCGTTGTGCGCCTAACCTTGCTAGGCGTTTACCTCATGCTTTGCTTCTTAGCGATGAACTCTACGGCGGTCGCTTTTAAAACTCTCTTGATCTCGGAGCTCGATTACACTCAGTTGCACTGGTTCGTTCCCTATGTATCGCCGTTGCATTTTTACATTAGCAGCGTGGCGATTGCTCATCTTTACCTCGTCGCTGGTGATCCTCGAAGGAGTACGAAGCTGTTTCTTTGCGGTTACATTCAGGTCGCATTGATTGGCGGGTACGCCATCGCTGCGCATCGACTGATGTACGAGCCGTTCGTGCTCACGGATGTTACTACTGGTTTGGGTGCTATCTTTATGCTCGGGTGGTTTAGCCTTTGGAATTGGGATGTTGTCCGTCAGTTTACGAGGCAAGCGACGGAACGTGGGACGACCTGGCGGTATTTTTTTTCGACCCGACGGCGGTATCCGATAACCGCGCTTCACAGTACTTTACATCGAAGCAAAAGTAGAGAAACGACTCCTTTATACGATGTAAAAGTATGAACGAACAAATTAGACCATCGTCACCTCCGGCTTTTGCAATTGACTGCTTAATGGCGAGCTTAAGTGAAGCCCAGCAAACCATCCGCGCCTACGACAGCAAAGCACAAATCATGGGTATTGGATTCATTTTCGCAATGACGATGATTAGTCGTTTACTGGAAAATTTCGCGATTGAGTGGCGGTACTCTGTCATGGAGTTGGTGCTTGGGTTCACCGTATTGGTGGGTCCGGTAGCGCTTTGCGGAGCTGTACTTTACCCAACGCGAGCTACCGTTACGCATGGAGACGATCACGCCGGACGACTAAAGGGCTGTCTGTTCGTTGACGGACACCAACCGAATACCACCGGACAGTTCCTCGCCGACGTTTTAACCGCCGATTGGCACTTGGAGCTCACCGATGAGTTGTTCAGAACGTCGGAGCTACGCGCCATAAAGCGGACTCGTTTTTTGCGCGCAGTCTGGGCCGCCGGACTAAGTTTTGTCGTGATATTCGCGGCCTACTTCGTGCGGTTGGTATTTGGTGTCTGAAGGATGATTGTAATGTCGGACAACGTGGGTATTGATCGACCCACAGGTGCTCTAGAGGTGTATATCACTAGGGTGACTAACGCTTGTGTGTTGATCGAGTTGAATGGTTTCAAGATCCTCACGGATCCCTGGTTTAGGAATCCTTGGGGTTTTAACGAAGAGCCTGGCCTCGCCGTGAAAGATCTGCCCCGCTTAAACGCGATTATCGGAAGCCATTTTGCTGCTGATCATTGGGGTTTGTCCTCGATGAAAAACTATAAATTTCGCACCTCGACGCCAATATTCGCTGCCACCCCGAAGATGGCGCAGCGCGCTTTGAAATACGGTTTTTCGAATGCGGAATGTATACCCTGGGGCTCCACTAGGGTGATTGAACCCGGACTGACGCTTGAGGCCGTTGAAGCGCAGTCCTTCTTTGGCGTCCGCTCCAATAATTATGTGCTAACGGTTGGTTCTACTCGGGTGTTTTTCGGGGGAGAAACGAAAGAACTCAAACCATTAAGAACGTACCGAACTAACAACCCAAAAGTGGACATAGCGCTTGCGCCGTCTAATGGTATGCGACTTTTGGGCTATCAACTCGTAGCAACCGCAAACGAAGGATTAGAGGCCGCGAAGATCCTCAACGCCTCTGTCTTTGTACCTATTCACGATTCTATGCATTCAATGGGGTTCGGTGGCCCTACGTCCTCAGCGCGCGAACTCTCTCGCTATGACGGCGATGAACCCCGAGTATTGTTTTTGCCGGCCGGTCGCAGGTGCCGAATTCGATAGATCGGCTAAGCTCCTCAATCTCTCCATATCCCCCTAAAGAAACTTCGGATTGTCACTACTGTAAGTGGTGCAGTTCTCCCTGGTCGCGTGTTCGAAATATTCGATAAATTTATGAAATCGATCTGATCACTCCTCTTCACAATACTTTACCTACGCGAAAAATCGCAAACATATACTGCCAGCAGAATGCTCGTAATGAGCAAATCCAGTCTGGAGTGAATATTCAATGCACGTTGTCCATTTAAAGAATAGCTGCCGCTTTTTGTGTTCCGGTCTATTACTTGTGGCGCTTATCGGGTGCAGTTCAACCCCTCTAACGCCTTCGTTGCCGAGCATTCTCGAACCTGACTCTTTAACTGATGTCGACGAACGGCACGATACGGCGGACGGCGAAATTCGCGATCCTTTGGAACGCGCTAACCGGGTCACCTTTACTCTGAACGAAACAGCGGATCGTTACCTATTGGGTCCCATCGCTCGAGGATACGGTTATGTGACTCCAGCGCCAGCAAAGGCCGCTTTCCGACGCGCCGTGTCGAACCTGGGTGGACCTTCTCGCCTAATCAACGATTTGCTGCAGGGAGAGTTTGTTAAAGCTGGAGAAACTGCCAGTCGTTTTGTTTTAAATTCAACCGTAGGCGTCGCCGGATTGTTCGATATAGGGGATAAGATCGGTCTCGAGCACCACGAAACCAATTTCGAACGAACCCTTGAGAAATATGGGCTCGAAACGGGGCCATACGTTGTGCTGCCTCTAATGGGACCTAGTTCAGTGAGGGGTGCCATCGGTCTGGTTGGCGACATTGTGTTGGATCCTCTGGGCCAATCGTTGCCCGGTTCCACGAACTTCGCGCTGGGAGGCGCAGAAGCCATAGTGGTGCGCGAACAATTCGATGACCAAATTGAGTTCGTGCGAGACTCCTCGATCGACCATTACGCGACAGTTCGCTCAATCTACGGCCAACAGATGATAGAGAGCGACGAACTATCTCCGTTTTTGATTGTTGAGTAGCAGTCATAGACCTTCCCCTCTGCTGCGTCCGCGTCACCTTTCCTGGAGCGAGTAGATGGTGGCCAGAGGTAGAACCGACCTGAGAGACCAGAGAACTCCGGAAATCTCTAAGAAACGAGAGTGTGCAGCGAGCAGTGATCTAACAGAGAGCCGCTTGGAAAATAACTTCTGTCTATGAGCGGCGACGTCTCGCGAGGTTAATTCAGGTTTCCCTTCATCATCGGAATTTCCTGAAAATACCCGTAGTCTGCATCGGCTTTATCGCGGTGCGCGAATTCTATCAACCACCACAGAATTTCAGGCTGGTCGGTAATTCTTGCCCACGGAACAAGCGAGATTTTCGCATCGCCTTTTTCCAAATTGTAGAGAATTCGCGTTGGCAATGGTCCGTGGTTATTATTGATAGCTTGCGCGTCGCCTATCGAAACCCAACTCGAAGCTATTAGGTCTGGCCGCATAACGATTTTTTCATCCTTCCCGTGGCCACTAATGCAGCGTTCACCGGTGTTTATACTTGGCAAGGTAATCACGAGTATGCCGGATTTTTTGTTGGCCGGTCCGTCAATCATGCTCGAGTAAATTTCCCAATCAACGTGCATACGCTTCCACGTTTGAGATCCTGCCAACAAAATCGTGACGGTCGAATCTCGCAGCCTTTCATCGCGGATTATTTCGCGAATTTTCTGATCAGGTAGGTTCGGGTCAATGTCTCCCGTGTCTATCGACTTGTCGACGAAAACGTTGGCCACATCATTCTGCGCAATCAATTCCTCTTTATAGTTCTGATCGTTTGGTGAGTGGTGATATGAGACGAATACTTTGTGGCGATGTGGAAAGCTCGGCAAACTCATGCGGGGTCCCCTAAGTCAGTAACGTCCTCTGTCCCGGCGAGGTTGGCTAATACCCCTGTGTACTTGCGGAGGTCAGATTGGAGGTCTGATAGCTCAGTCCGAAATAACGTACAGTTCTCGGCGCTAGCGAAATCGGCTCGGTGCCATTTGGTACAGAAAGGGCGTAGCCATTGATTAAGAACAGCTATCGCTATTCGGGTAAATGCTTCGCCGCGACGACCGTGTTCTTTGATGATGTCACGTGTAATCCCAAACACGTTATGGATACTTTCTAGCGCTGTTTTTTCGTCGCCAGCGTCGGCAGGTAGAGCTTGTGTGGCGGTTCGCGTTATTAGTTCAACGTAGAGTTTCCAAGCTCCGTCCTGATCGTCGTCTCGCGGTTCGAAATCGGCTTCGACAAATCCGGCATTGAGCTTTAGAGACGTAATGCCCCACTCCTCGAGTAAGTTCTTAATTTTCAACGACGCACCCCTATGTAGCCATTTGACGAATATGCGGATGCAAGAGAAACCATTCAGACCATAGATTGTAGGATGTGGAACGCGCTGCGTACATAGAGTGCGTCTCACCAAAGCGTAGAGCCGTTTCCAACCCTCGAACCAAGGCCCAAAGACAAGCTAGCGCTCTGCAATCTTGGTGGCCACGGGCAGAATCGAACCACCGACAGCAGAGAACTCCGGAGAACCGCTAAAAGCCAACACGGCTGGCCGCTTCTCTCAGCAAACCTTCTCGCCCACGCTGCAATTCACGCTCACCAAAGTGTAGAGCGGTGTACAACGATCCCGAGAATCTCGGAACAAGATCCAACAAGCTGAAATACATGGTGGCCAGTAACAGAGCGGAGCTGAGAGACCAGAGAACTTTAGAGAAACGCTAAGAACCGAGAGGGCGGGCAGCTTCATTAGGAGGCCCACAAACTCTCGCCACGAACGCCACGATTCGAAACAGACCTGCACACCGCAACATAGCCGCCGCATCAAAGTGTAGAAGAGTGTCGAAACTTCGAGTGATTTCCCGAAGAAGCTCTAAATGAGTGAATTAAATGGTGGCCAGGGACAGAATCGAACTGCCGACACAGGGATTTTCAGTCCCCTGCTCTACCGACTGAGCTACCTGGCCATCGGGAAGGAATCGCTACGGCGCTGAGGCCGCGAAAGGAGAGCGAGGAAGATAACGATCCGGCCTAAAGTCGTCAACCTTGGTCCGTTTTTGCGCTCGTTTAAGCGAGAAAGCTTGATCTTTCGGCGCTTGCGTACAAGGATATTCATGAGACTTGAGAGGAGCAGGGCGATGGCAACATCTTGGGCCACCAAAGGCGAGTATATGGAAGCATGCAGTTGCGATTTCCTATGCCCCTGTATCCCCAAGAATTCCACAACACCAGCTACGCACGACTACTGCAAGGTTGCGATTGCAATGGATATCACCGAAGGCCATTTGGGCGATACGGATCTCGGTGGCGTGCGTTGGGTATTGTTTGCGCAGTCAAAAGCGATCATGTCAGAGGGCGAATGGATCGGGGGCATCGTTATCGATGAATCCGCAACTGACGAACAAGCCGATGCGATCACCAAGATCGCGACGCCTGAGGCTGGCGCCGGGGTAGGGATGTTTGCGCCTGCGATTTCCGACTTTCGCGGCATTGAGCGCAAGGCCATCGAGTTCATTAAAGACGGGCACAACGTGTCGGTGAAAATCGACGGCATGTTGGACCAGGCCATTGAGGGCGTGGGATCGTTGAGCGCGGAAGGTGAATGCATCGTCATCGACAACGTGAACCACCCGGTGAATACACGCCTTAATCTGGCGAGTGCATTGCGCAATATGATCAACGCGTTCGGCATTGAGTGGGAAGACAACAGCGGCAATACCAACGGTCATTTTGCGCCGTTCGATTGGTCCGGCGAGTTTGCCTAATCTCCGCTGAGCCACTAACTCTCCGCGCGTTAGAACAACGCCTCAGTTTTATCGCGCTGATTGCCATCGCGGCGATTGGCTGGTGGTTTCTGATCGCCTCCGAAGCTGCCATGCAATCGATGGCGGGCGAGGGTGTAATCATGGATCTGATGTGGCTCATGATGGCGCCCTCTGCGACCGCGCCTTACATCGCGTCCGCCTCCCTCATGTGGGTTGTGATGATGATCGCCATGATGGTGCCGGCGGCGATCCCTTTGGCGGCGATGTATCGCGGCGTACTCCGCCATAAGCCCAAGGAATTGCTGACCTTTCTATTCGCCTGCGGCTATCTCTTGAGCTGGTCGGTTTTTTCCGTGATTGCCGCGCTATTGCAGTGGTGGCTTCATGCAAACGGTTGGTTGTTCGGCATGTCGCTAAAAACGAGTCAGCCTGTGGCCGCCGTGATCTGGGCCTCGGCGGGGATCTGGCAACTCACACCGATGAAAGATGCTTGCTTAAGCCGTTGCCAGAGCCCTTTGAGTTTTTTGCTGGCAAACTGGCGCGACGGCCGCCGCGGCGCGGTTATCCTTGGCGCCCAACACGGTCTTTACTGTGTGGGCTGTTGTTGGGTCCTAATGGCGTTGATGTTTGCAGGGGGCGCGATGAGTGTCATCGTGATGGCGGCGCTCGCAATTTTTATTGTTGCCGAGCGTTTGATCCCGAGCGCTTTTTGGGGCGCGCGGGTGCCCGGCGCGATGATGATTGGTGTCGCGATTTATATCGGGTTCCGTTGATCCCGCCACCCCAAGACGGTGGCTACTCTATTCCTCTGGCGACACAAACTCTTTGGGAGCAGCACTTCCGTCGCCAAAAAAGAATTTCTCCATCTCGCCTTCCAAGAACGTTCGGTCTTTAGGTTCGATCGGCGTCAAACGATATTCGTTGATGAGCATGGTTTGATGCGCTAACCATCCTTGCCAGGCTTCTTGAGATACGTTTTCGAAAATTCGCTGGCCTAATTCGCCAGGGTAGGGGGGCATTTTGAGCCCTTCGGCTTCGCGACCAAGTTTGATGCATTGGACCGTACGTGACACGGGCTTTCTCCGATGGTGTTTAGGCGACTGCGTTTAAGAGTGTATTGATGGGTTTCGGTAGGCCGACAGCTTGCTGCTCAAGGTTGTTATACCAAAGCCATTGGCCTGAATCCAAGATTTGGGTTGAGTGCTCGTGTACCTCGATATGCAGCGGTTCGATCGTTAATCGAAAATGCGTGAAGGTATGTTTAATGTTATCCAGTCGTTGTGCCGAGGCGCGCGCAATCAAGCCAAGCTGGTCTAAGGAGGTGGTGATATCGCAATCGTTGGCGAGCTCTGGAAAGGTCCACAGTCCGCCCCATATCCCGGTCGGTGGCCGGCGGTAAAGCAGCACAGCACCATCGTCCCGTTGGGCGATGAGCATCGTGGTGTCACGCTCTGGCAGTTTTTTCTTTGGCTTTTTGCCGGGATAGCGTAGCTGCTCGCCGGTGGCGTTCGCGGCACAAAGATCCTGCAGTGGACAGCGTGTGCAGGCGGGCGTTTTGGCGGTGCACAGGGTGGCGCCAAGATCCATCATTGCTTGCGAATAGGCGCGGTAATTTTCGTTGGGTAGCACGCTTTCAGCGGTCTCCCACAAAGCCTTTATTACCGCGCTTTTTCCTGGCCAGCCCTCAATGGCGAAGCAGCGCGCCAGCACCCGTTTGACGTTGCCATCCAGGATTGCGGCGCGGTGCTGTAGGGCAAGGGTAACGATGGCACCTGCGGTCGAGCGGCCAATCCCTGGCAGGGCCACTAAGCCTTCGACGGTTTGCGGAAATTCGCCGCGATGATCGCGAACCACGAGCCCGGCGGCTTTGTGCAGGTTTCTCGCTCGCGAGTAGTAGCCAAGACCAGACCAGTGGTGCAGTACGGTATCTTGTGAGGCTTGGGCGAGCGCTTCGACGGAGGGGAAACTCGCCATGAAGCGTTCGAAATACGGGATCACCGTTTGCACCTGCGTCTGCTGCAACATGATCTCCGAAATCCACACCCGGTAGGGTGTGGGATCCTGCTGCCAAGGCAGGTTTTTGCGGCCGTGCAGCTCGAACCAGTCGAGAACGCGCTTACTGAACTTGCTGCTGGGCAAGCTGTTCGATCTTTTCGCTTGATTCTCTGACTTCACGCAGAAATGTTCGCTTGATTAGAAAGGGACCGATAACCGGGGGTACCCAAAATTTGGGGGTGTGGCTTGCTTCAATGGTGATCCGGGTTTGCTGCGCGCTTGTTTTGATGACTTCCCAATTGGCGTACCCCGCTTCGAAAGAGCTTTCCTCGGGAACGATGGTAGTGAGAATCTTATCGCCTTCGTAGCGAACTTGCTCAACGAACACTAAATCCACGCAGAACAACAAAATACATTGGTTGATGGTGAGATTGCGTTTGAAGTTTTCAGCGTCGTACTGTTCCAGGACAACGGCTTCTTTCATGCCGTCATTGGTCTTCGCGAGCAGCTCGTAGTCGGTGACCACAGCCATCACGGCGTGGTGCGGGGCATCGACGATTGATGAGAACGCGTATTTGTAAGTCTTGCCGTGAAACTCAATCTCGGCCCGATCAATTTCGATCGCCCACGCCGGTCCCACGAACAGCGTGGACCAAGCCAAGGCGAGTCGGGCTAGAATTTGAAAATGCTCTTCAAGGCATCTTTGGCCTTGTCGCCGACCGCGTCTTCGATTTTGTCCGTGACATTTTTCTTCACCGCTTCCTCGACCTTCTTCTGCGCCGCTTTCTTCACGGCTTCTTCGATCAGTCCGCCCAGGTCTGGCAGGCACGACGGGGACTCAATGTTGCCTCGGCATTGAATGGGAATTTTGTAACCGCCCAGATTGTGTGAACCCTGACGGGATTCATCGACGGCGAGGGTGAGATTGTATTTGGTGGTGTTGTCATGCAGGTTGGCGAGCATTCCTTGCCCGTTGATGATGAAACCATCGCCAGCCAAGACCAAGTCCTCGTTGAAGACCACGCCGTTCTTGGCGTTAAGCGTGCCACCTAGAGTTTTAAATGCGGTTTGTCCGCCTTTTGGCACAGCGACTGGACATTTGCATTCCAAGATCTGCTCGGCGGCGCGCAATACCGCAGCCGCATCGACGCCCCTGAAAACGCCATCTTGGGTGTTAAATTTAGCGGCGCCGTTCAAGGTCTTTTTAATTGCATCCGCGTCGCCACCGTCGGCGTTCAGTGCTGCATTGAAGTTAACGGTGCCGGAGAGCATGTCGTTTCCCACGGTATCTTTAATGAGCGGTTCAACGCTGACATTGTTCAACGCCGATTTAATACCGAGCTTTGGGGTTGCGGTTTTTGCGCTTAGAACGATGTTGCCTTCGTAATTTCCTTCATACAGATCCGCGCCCAAGGGTGATAGCTGGATATCGCCATCTTTGGCGCTGATGCCAAACTTGATGTCTTTCATCTTGGCGCCGGAGAGCTGCAGCGATCCCACGTTCAGCTCGCCTTGAATATCGAGGCCGCGCAGCGTTTCTACCGGCAAGGTGCTAGCGCCAGCGGCAGCCGCCTCGGGCGTTGCCGCCGGTGCTTTGCTGCTATCGGAGGCGGGCGGCAGGTAGCGATCGGCATTGAGGGTATCGATGTCGATCCCGAAAGCCAGCTTGGGGCCTGCGAAATCTTTAACGTCAACATCGCCTTTAATTGTGGTGTCATCGAGTTTCACGTTGAGATTTTGCAGCGCCACGCTTTTTGAGGTGCCAGAAAAACCAGTGCTTAGCCCCACCGCGGTTAGGGCGGCCGCATCGGCCATCTCGGGGACCGGCTGGTTCAAGCTTTTCAAAAAGGTCCGCAGATTAAATACCGGCACGTCGAAGTTCCCTGAGAAGGCCGGGATCTCCTCGTTGAGGTCTTTCGCGTCGATAGACGCCTTCGCGTTGAGACCCAAGCCCGTAATGCTGAGATCGCGCACGGTAAGCGTGCCTTTGTCGTTGTTTAATTGGGCAGCGCCGGCGGTGACTTTCAAATCCACTGGATCTTTCACCGCCTTCCCAGCGACCGTCGCCACCAGTGACAGCGGATTAACGCTCACCACATCACCGCTGCCTTTGAGACCGGCTTCAACATTCAGCGCGGTTACCGACTCCGCGAGATCGCCCTGACCCACGGCGCGCAACAGCGGGCCAAGATTGTTACTGGTCACCGAGAGTTGTCCGTCGACCTGATCGCTGCCTTTGGCGTTCAGCTTGCCGTTAACCGCCACGCCCGCGGCGTTGATCTTCAGTTGATCAAGATTGATGTTCTCTTTGCTCGGCACCGCGTTAAACGCAGACTCCACCAAGAAAGCTTTGTCTTTTTCCTTCGCCAGCGAGGCTGCGATATCCACCACGCTCTCTCCGGCAAACGGCGCGGCCACGGCGATGAGCGCGGGTAAGTCTGGGCCTTGCGCCTTGATACTGCCCGAGATGGCGCGATCGTCACTGGCGGCATCTGTGACGTCAATTTTGCCGGTGATTTCGTTGCCCAAGAGCTTGGCCTGCAAGGTGGGCAGGCCGGCCTTGCCTTGCGGCAGGTTGGCATCAAGATCGGCGGCGATCAGAAACGACTTGTCCTTGGTCTTGCGCAGGGCCGCATTCAGGTTTTTTAGCGTCGCTTCATCGGCGCCCTGGAGCTGGCCGATCACCGCCAACAGCGTGGGAAGATCGGGTCCTTCGGCGCGGACGTTGCCTTTAGCGACCGGTTTGTCGGTATCGGCGCCGGTGGCGTTGAATGCACCGCTGAGCGATGCCCCCAAGATGTTGCCACCAAGTTTAGAAACCTTGACCTCGCCTGAATCCATGTTCGCGTCGAATTCAACGTCAAAATTGAAGTTGCGCGACTGGATTTTGCTGAGCTGCTCGGCGACCGGCAAATCGAACGCTTTAAAAATCCGGTGCAGGTCTTCCCCGTTGATACTGATAAAACCATTGGCACTGGGTTTGTCATCTTCGATGTTGGTGGCGGTCAACTCGCCGCTGAGGTCGGTGCCTAAGCCTTTCAAGCTGAGTCCGGAAATGGTGACGACCTCTTCGGCGATGTTGGCATCGATGTTCGCCACAGCTTCGATTTTGCCTTCACCGCCGGGCAACTGCTTACCGCGCAGCAGCGTCACCAGATTCATCGGGGTGATGGTGTAGCGTTCATTGTCCAAGTCGTAAGCAATGGTGGCGTCAAGATTGATATCGCTATCCAACGCGGGTTGATTGGCCAACGCGCTCAATGACAACTTGAATTCAATCGGCTCACCAAAGGTGAGCGGCCCCGTGCTAACGGTGATATCCGAGATTTTAATGTCCTGGCCGGTGGTTTCGTCTTTGTAGGTGATCGCGGTGTCTTGAATATCCACGCCGCCCAGGATCAAGGCTGCCAAACCGCCGCCGCCTTCGTGTTGAGACTCGCCGCCGCTAGCGTCAGCCGGCTCGCCCGCAAGATCGTCCCAGTTGGTTACACCCGCGGCGTTCTTGGCCAAATTCACGCGGATCCCGTGGAAAATCAATGTGTCCATTTCCACGCGTTCGCTAAGCAGCGGCATGGTGGCCACCGCGAGCCGCATTTCCCGGGCGGCGAAGAACGGTTCGTCGCCGAAACCTGGTGCGTTGGACAGTTGGATGGGGCCGCTGCGAAACTTAATTTGCGGCCACAAGCCGAGTTCCAAATCGCCCTCTATCGTTAAGTCGCGACCGGTCTGCTCCTTAACGGCTTTGACGATATCCTCGCGGTAGTCGTTGGGGTCGAGGGTGGCTAGAAAAGCGGCGACACCGCCGCCGATGACGAGTACCGCTAACACGGCGACGATAAGGAGGATTTTGATCACTTTCATGGATGGATCCCTGAACGACTAATCGCTGTCAATCAATAATTAATGGTTACCTAGCCGCGCCCGTGCTTGGCTGCAGGCTTCGCGAACCTGTGCGGGTGCCGTGCCACCGAGATGATCCCTCGCGGCCACGGCCTGCTCAAGGTCGAGCGCCTGGAAAACATCTTCTTCTATCGCTTCATCTAAACTTCTCAAGGTGCTCAATGGCAGCGCTTCAAGCGCGCATTCCGCTTCGATCGCTAAGCGCACCGCGCGCCCAACGGTCTCGTGAGCATCGCGAAACGGCCGGCCCTTGCGCACCAGATAATCGGCTAATTCGGTGGCGTTCATCAAACCCGCCGCAAGTGCCGATTGCAGGGCGTCGGTCCTGATCTCGATCGTTGGGATGAGATCGCTATAGGCACGGGTGCAATCGAGCAGGGTATCGACGGTATCGAACAAAGGTTCTTTGTCTTCCTGGTTGTCCTTGTTGTAGGCCAGGGGTTGCCCCTTCATCAGCGTCAGCAGATTCATCAAATGTCCGATCACGCGCCCGGATTTGCCGCGAATGAGCTCCGGCACATCAGGGTTCTTCTTTTGCGGCATCATCGAAGAACCGGTGCAAAACGCATCGCTGAGTTCGACAAAGGCAAACTGCTGAGAGTTCCAGATAATCAGCTCTTCGGCCATCCGCGAATAGTGCACCATGATAAGCGCCGCGACGGCGGTAAACTCGATGGCAAAATCTCTGTCGCTAACAGCGTCCAAGGAATTACGGGCCACCCCTTCAAAGCCGAGCAGATCAGCAGTAAACACCCGGTCGATTGGAAACGTGGTGCCGGCCAGTGCACCGGCGCCCAAGGGCAACTGATTCACCCGCGTTCTGCAATCGTGTAATCGTTCGCGATCGCGCATGAGCATCTCAAACCACGCCAGCATGTGGTGCCCGAACGTGACCGGCTGGGCCGCCTGCAGGTGGGTAAAACCCGGCATGATGGTGCTTGCTTCGCGCTCGGCGAGGTCAACCAGGTGGGAGAGCAAAGCTTCCAGGCGCGCCAGTAGTTCGTCAATTTGATTGCGCAGAAACAAGCGGATGTCGGTCGCGACTTGGTCGTTACGCGAGCGCGCGGTGTGCAATTTTTTGCCCAATTCACCAATGCGATCAACCAGCGCGGCTTCAACGTTCATGTGGACGTCCTCGCGGGCGATGTCCCACTGGAAGTGGCCGGCATCGATGTCTGCTAACACTTGGTTGAGCCCACCGATGATCGTGGCGGCTTCCTCGTCGGTGAGGATGTGGCAGTGCGCCAGCATTTTTGCGTGCGCAATCGAGCCTTGAATATCGAACGGCGCCAAGCGTTTGTCGAAGCCCACCGAGGCGGTGAAGGCGGCCACAAACTCATCGGTCGGCGCACTAAAGCGCCCGCCCCATGCCGCGTTTGTGCTATCTGTGTCTGCCATCGGCGCGATCCGTTACAGTGCCCTTTGTCGCACCGCCTAAGATGAGGTGAGTCCACGCATCGACATGCTTGTTATAAGACCCGGGTTGAACCGGGGTTTTTTGTCGATTGCCAAGCTCGCGAGTATATCCCAAGCAGCCACTGTGACGGCAGCGAGCGCGGCAGTTTGTGGGCGATTCGACAACCTTTCAATTGACCGCTGCACGCGGGGTTACCACACTGTATGCGGCGCACTTGGAAAACGACAGGTAAACACTGAGGTGGCGTCCGAGAAGGACAAACTTTTTCTTCCCAACTTCTGCGAGGTCGGGCCGATCTTTGCGGTTGTGGTCCTCAGCGAGTTGTTGGCGTTGATGATTTCCGTGGCGCGGGTGGGCTTCGGGCCCGATCTGTTCTCGGATCTGGCCCTCATCTCGCTCTATGTTCAGTGGCTTAGTCTGACCTCGGCGGCGGTCTTGTGCGTGGCCCGTGGCTTTCTGGCGAGCCTCGATGAGCGCCAGGCGGCGATCGTGAGCTATCTCATGATCTTAGGGATCAATATCGCCATTTGCGAAGTTGCGTGGTGGGTGATCAATCCAGTCATTGGAGAGCAGGTGTTGATGACCATCGCGCACCAGGAATTCGTTCTGCGCACCTTAGCGGTCTCGGGGATTTTTGCCGCTTTGGTGTTGCGCTACTTCTACGTTCAGCATCACTGGCAAAAGCGCATCGCTTCGGAAGCATCGGCGCGTTTGGAAGCACTGCAAGCGCGGATCAGGCCGCATTTCCTGTTCAATTGCCTGAACACGATCGCGAGCCTCACGCGTCAAGCCCCGGAAAAAGCGGAACAAGCGACCGAAGATCTGGCCGATCTGTTTCGGGCGAGTTTGAGTGACGCGGGCGCGCTTGCAACGATCGATGAGGAGATCAGTTTTGTCGAGCGCTATCTCAATATCGAGCGGCTGCGCCTTGGCGAGCGATTACAAATTGCCTGGCAACTCGAGCATATCGACGGCGAGATTAAGCTGCCTCGTTTAACACTGCAGCCGTTGGTTGAAAACGCGATTTATCATGGCATTGAGCCGAGCACCGATGGCGGCACGATCGAAATTCACTCGCGCATTGTCGCTGAGCGACTTGAGTTCGTCATCACCAATCCCGTCTCGGGCAACGCCACCAGCGGTAATCGCATGGCCCAGGACAACGTCCGCCAGCGTTTGGCCGCGCATTTCGGCGAGGATGGCGGTTTGGACATCGAGGCGGGAGACTCGCGCTATCAGGCGCGCGTATTTTTGCCGGTGACGCCGTGAGAACAGTGCTCGTCGTTGACGATGAGCCCTTGGCCCGCGCAAGGTTGTTGGACCAACTGCGCGAGCTTGCTCCCGAGGTCCGCGCTTTCGAGGCCGGAAACGGCGTTGAGGCTATCAGTCAAATCGAAGCCGTCGGCCCCGATGTGGTCTTGCTCGATGTGCGCATGCCGGGGATGGATGGTTTGGAAACGGCACGCCATATCCAGCAGCTGAACGAGCCCCCCAGCGTGATTTTCACCACCGCCTACGACGAGCACGCCCTCGCGGCGTTTGAAGCCAGCGCGGTTGACTATCTGCTCAAGCCGATCCGCATTGAGCGCCTTGAAGATGCGCTCAAACGCGCGAGTACCGTGGCCATTGGCCGCCAGGCGCACCTGCGGCTGAGCGTCGGGCAACGGCGGACCCATGTTGGCACGATGGTCGCCGGGCGTCTGCGCTTGGTGCCGGTCGACGACATTGTGTGCTTTCGCGCCGACCAAGGTTATGTCTCGGCGCTCACCCGGGCCGGCGAGATGATTGTTGAAGAATCCTTGAAATCGTTAGAAGAAGAATTCAGCGAGCAATTCGTTCGTGTGCATCGCAGCGCGCTTGCGAATATCAAAGAAGTTGCCGGCATTGAGAAAGATCAACATGGCAATGTTGTCCTCAAGTTCGTTGAACATGCACTTGAAATTCAGATTAGCCGCCGGCTACAAAGCAAAGTGCGAAAGCGGCTGCTCGGCACTAACTGAAATCACCAAAGCGTGTTTGGAGCGCGGCGATCGCGGCCAAGGCGGCGGTTTCGGTGCGCAGCACGCGCGGCCCGATCTTGAGCGCTCGAAAGTCCGCGGCTACCAGCAGATCCCGCTCAGCTTGCTCGAAGCCGCCCTCAGGCCCGGCGGCAATCGTGCAGGTGAGTCCGGCCATGGTCAGGTTTGCAGGCGTAAGATCCGCTGTGGGGTCCAATACGAAATGCGCCTGCTGGGGCAGACTCCGAGCGCGCTCAACAATCGCATCCAGTGTTTGTATGGGTTCGATTCGTACTGCCGCGGTGCGGCCGCTTTGCTCCATGGCGTGTTTAATCACGCCTTGCCAGTGTTCAAGACTCTTGGTGGCGCGTTCGGCGTCCAGTTTGACCACGCAACGCTTGGTTAGCATCGGGATAATGGTTTGCACGCCAAGTTCCACGGCTTTTTGGAGCGCGTAATCCATGCGATCTCCGCGTGAGATCCCTTGCACAAGGGTGATGCCGAAGGACGATTCGCGATCGACGTCATCAAAGGATTCAACGCGCACCCGCGTGCCACGCGCATTCGCTTGCTCCACCACGGCTTGGTACTCACCGCCTTGCCCATTGAACAGGATGACGGTGGCGCCGGGACGCAGGCGAAGGACTTTGGTGAGATGGCGAGCATTGAGCGCGGTTAGCGTTCGGATTTCGCCGAGGTTGATGTCGCCGCTTTCGAAAATTCTTGGGATCACGGTAGGAGTAACTGCGTTAGCATGGGCGGCGTTCATTTCGACATAGCCGGCGCCAATGCTCAACGCTCTTAAGCAACTTTTGCTTCAAAACAACTCTCCAACCGCCTCGCAGGCTGATTTAGAACGCCAGTTGGTATTGGCTGCGGCGGCCTTGCTGGTCGAGATCTCGCGGGCCGACGCCGAGATTGATCAGCGTGAGACCGAGGCGGTTATCGATGCCGTGCGAACCGTTTTCACTATTGGCGATGAGGAACTCAAGCTCTTGCTTGCCGATGCTGGCGAAGCCGTCGAACAGGCGGTATCGCTCTACGAATTCACCAATGTGATTAATGAGCAATTCGACGCCGAGAAGAAGAGTGAACTCATGACGATGCTCTGGCGTGTGGCCTATGCCGACGGTTCCATCGACCGCTATGAGGAATACTACATCCGCAAAATCGCGGATCTGCTCCATCTCTCCCACTCGGTGTTTATACGCACCAAGCTTGCCGCCGCCCAAAAATAGCGCAACGCCTTATTGAATAGGCGTCTCGGGGATCGAGTACTCCTCGCCCAGCATGGCGCGAATGAGCTGATCTTCGCACTCGGTCCGAACCGCAAGTTGCTCGCCAAGTTCGGAAAGCGCGATTGTGAACGCACTGCCTTCGAGTTCGGCGTTGGGTTCTTCATATTTTTCATTAAAAGTCACCGCCGCGTCCGTGGTACGCACTATGGCCGGATAAATGCCCTCGGCGATGCTGACCACACGCTGCCGGCGCTCGGTGCCCTCGGCAAGCCGTTGATATAGGCCAAAATGGCCGGCCGCGATGTAATCAACCAGGATCTCCTGAAAATCCTCTAGCGTGTCCCGCATGGCCTGATCGGCGGCCCCCCCGGTCAATTTGCTGAGTTCCCAATACAGCACCAGCACTTGCTGGCGTTCCTGCAACATATCTTCGATGAGCTTTTGGGTACGGGGTCTGGAGTTAACAGATTCCGCCATTTGATGTCTTGCTTGCCTTCAGGGGTCGCTAATGTAACCGCAAGCCCTGTGGAATTCATCTTGTTATGCTTGCCCCAAATTGGTACGAAGTCCTTCAGCTAGACCTATAATCCTCGCATGCAGATCCCAGGGTTCGTCATAAAGGAGATGATTGGCCAGGGCGGTATGGCCACGGCGTACCTGGCTGAGCAGGAATCGCTGGGTCGCGAAGTCGTCTTGAAGGTGCTCGATAGAGGCGCGGCCGATACCCCCCAATCGCTAGAGCGGTTTCTGAACGAAGGGCGCATCATCGCCTCGCTCAACCACCCCCATATCATCACGATTTTCGATATCGGCGAAGCGGGGCATAACGTTTTCATATCGATGGAATACGTGCAGGGTGGCGATCTTCGGGCACGCTTGCAAAAACAGGTCTTCACGCCGGTCGAGGCCGTTGATGTCGTCACCAAGATCGCCGGAGGCTTAGCCGCTGCGCACGGTAGCGGGATCATCCACCGTGATGTGAAGCCCGCCAATTTATTGTTCCGCAGTGACGGTACGCCGTTGCTCAGCGATTTTGGTATCGCCAAACGGTTGGAGGGGGACTCTGATCTAACGTCAACCGGAATGTTCGTTGGCAGCCCGAACTACATGGCTCCAGAGCAATCAGAACCCGGTCCTATCGACGGGCGGGCGGACATCTACTCCCTGGGTGTGATCTTCTACGAGATGATCACGGGCACCAAGCCCTTCATCGCCGATTCGGTCATCGATGTGATTTATAAGCATAAGACCGAGGCGATCCCCGATCTGCCCGAGGATTTGGATCAGTTCAACGAACTCATCCAGTTGATGATGGCCAAAGATCGCCGCGATCGCTTCCGCGACGCGGACAGCTTGCTGCATTTTCTCCAAGCGCTGCAGCGCAAGGGCGTGATTCAGACGAAGGAAGATCTCACCGAGCAGCCCGATTTCGATATTACCGGTGAGCACGATAAACCCGATATTCCCGCGCCGACTCGACTGAGCGTTGAAAGCAAGAGCGGCAATTGGCTGCGTTACGCCTCCGGGGGCTTACTCCTTTTTTGCGTGATCGGCTGGGGCGCTTTGATTCTCATTGAGGGACGCATGAAAGAGGCGGAGGTCCGCGCCGTGCAAGTCGCCGATTTACCGGTGCTAAGTGTGGCGGGCGAGACCGCGGCGTTGGAGGTGGAGTCAGTCGCCGAAGAAGATATCGAGCAGGTGACTCAGGCATTAGCGTGGTTGGGCGCCCACAGTTTGGAAGAGTACCGCCTTACCGCACCGCCGAAAGACAATGCGCATTATTACTTCTCGCGGTTACTGCGCCTGCAGCCCAACAACGAAAAAGCGCGGGCGGGGCTGTTGGATATTGCGACCCGATTCGCGGTGCTCGCCGAGCGTGAGATCGCGCACGATAACTACGAGAAAGCGCAGGGCTATATTCGTGTCGGGCTACAGATTGATCCCAACAATGCGTCGCTAAAGACCCTCAAGGGTTTGGCTAAGCCGGACAAGATTGGTTTTTGGGACGCTTTCGCGAGTTTATTCAAGTAACCCTTGGTGGCGGGATTATTCTTGTGCTTCGCTGTCGCCCCCCAAGATCCCCAGCAATGACTTCGCCTGATCGACTTTGTTCTGGTCCCAGGCGGTAATTAAAGAGCGGAGTTGGGAGGCCTTTTGGATCAGGTCTTGGGCTGGATCCAAGGTCTCAGGCTCGGCGCTCGACCGAGTTTCGGCAACCTGCTCGGCAACCGCGTCAATATCGACGCCCGCGTTGGCGGCATCCTCAAGCGCCTTGATAAGCTTAGCTTCTTGATCGATATCGACCGACAACTCCTCACTCGAGACGGCCGCACGCTCGAATGCGACCGTGCGCAGCTCTTGACGTTGCGCATCGCTGACGGCAATGGAGGTGTCGTCGACCAACTGACCACGCTCGAAGACGAAAACCCGAGGTCCGATCTCCTGCGATCGATACCATGCCGGCGGCGAACCCGACATCTGCATTTTGCCGGAGTCCGGGCTCTCCCATTGATAGAGTCGGGCGAGCGAATTGTTTGAAACGGCCGTCGCGATGATCAGGCCGGCAAGGATGATGAAGCGTTTCATCGCCACAGCTCCAGAAACTAATCCTCCGATCATACCAGTGGTTTGCGTGTTGATCCTCAAGTGATTTATAGCGCGTCGTTTAACAAAATCCTTAGATTTCAGGGGGATATCGTCACGCAGACCCCCGAGCAGGCGCGGGTCGTACAGGCCGCGATTGATTGTGCGGCATGGGAGTCGGGCGCCAATGCCTGGGTACCGTCGCGCGCGATTGCCCTTCGTCACTGGCTTGCCATGCACTATGAACAACTCATATTAGAGCCGCAAAGCAACGATTTAATGGGCCATTGGCCGCTCGCGACTCAGACCCAGGAGCAGTTTTTTTGGGAGCGCGCCATCGACTCGGTGGCGACATTCAGCGGCGATGATGCCGCTCGAGCGGTGCCTATGATGCGCGCGGCGCGCGCCCTGATTTACGAATGGCAACTGGGCGATCGGTGGGCTCGGGAGGCGCAGGACGAGGGCGTGCAGACCTTCATTGATGCCCATCGTAAATACGCTGAGGTGTTACGCGACGCCGGTTTTCAAGACGCCGTAGACCTGGCCGCCGCGCTATCGCGAACCAGCGAGCGCCGCGCCGCGCAGAGCCCGTGGTTGAGTCACGGGTTTATCAACCCGCCACCACTGTATCGGACCTTGGTCGCCAGGCGTGCGAATCAAGTTGAGCTTGCCACCGCGCCACCCGATCGGGCCGAGATTTTTGACGATGCGAGCGAGGAAATCGGCGCCGCATTCACCTGGGCCGAGCAGTGCGCGAGTGAGCCCGGCGCAAGAGTCGCAATCGTGGCGCGCCAGGAATGGATGTCACACCCCGCAACGCGGCGCGCGATCGCTGCTCTCGCTCAGCGAAACATCGGTGTGGTATCGGAACTTAGAACCAGTGCCGCGACGCAACCGTTGATTGGCGAGGCATTGGCGCTCCTCGCTTGGGAGCGCGAAGCCAGTTGGCTCCAATGGAGCCAACTGATCCGCGCGGTGAGTATTAGTGGCGCTCGCGAGGAAGCATCGGCCCGTGCGATTTTCGACACCCAAATACGCGCGAAAGGACGCTATCGGCTGACGGTTTCTGAGGTAATGAGCGAGCTTGAGCGCCACCCGGACGTCGAGCTTTTGCGCATCACCTTCAAGCGGGTCTTGGAATTATCTGACCGCGCACCGGCCAAACAATCAGTTCAGTCTTGGCTGCGTCATTTCGAAACACTGCTCAACGTTTGTGGCTGGCCTGGTGATCAGCCTTGGTCGGTTTCCCAGGAACTCCAAGTTCGCGTTTGGCGGCAGGCTGTGGCGCAACTTGCCGAGCTGCATGGTTTGTTGGGCGAGGTGTCGCGTCGCGAGGCGTTGGCCCGGCTGCGAAAAATTGTCGCCGCTTTGACGATGCCCCGCGCCGGACATCAACGCAATATTTATTTGGTGGGCCTGGAGGCGGCATTCGCGCTGCAACCGACCTGCGTGTGGGTGGCCCGGCTGAACCACAACGCATTGCTCCCATTACCCAAAACCTCAGCGCTCATCCCGCGTTACGTGCAACGCCACCATCAAGTCCCAGGTACGCAACGCCAGGCAGAACGCGCCGCGCAAGTGGCGCTCTACCGGGCGTTGTTTCATGGAGCGCAATGCAGTGTCATCAGTATCAGCCCGGACAGTGAAGGTCTTATCAGTATCCCGGTCAGTCAGTTTCCTGAGTTTGATGGTCAGGCCAAGTCCGCTCGAGCGGACGTTGATGATGGTCAAAGTGTGGCGCTCGAAGCGATTAGCGATTATCGCGGGGCGGCACTTGAGACCCGCGAAATCAAACGTGGGATCACATTCTTCGCCGATCAAGCCGCCTGCCCTTTTCGAGCCTATGCGCGACACCGCCTCAATGCGCGGGCGCTTGAGGAGCCGCAACCCGGGGTTTCGCCGTTGGACCGAGGACGCGTGGTTCACCATGCGTTGGCGCTTTTTTGGGCGCGCGTGCGCACGTCAAACCAGTTGCGTGACATGGCGCCGAATACGCGCGCTGAATTGATAGAAAGCGCTGTCGAAGATGGCATTCGAACTTTGCACTTAGCGACCGATCTTGACCGTGAGCTGTGGTTGTTGGAACGACAGCGCCTCAAGGCTCTGATAGAGGAATGGCTGAGCGTTGAGATGGGCCGCGAGGGCTTTCAGGTTAAAGCCGTCGAACAGTCAGGAACGGTGCGGATTGCTGATTTTAATTTCCGCGTCCGTGTCGATCGCGTTGACGTTGACGCCGAGGACCGCGGGCTATTGATTGACTACAAGACAGGGCAGACCGCCGCTCGCGATTGGGAAGTCCCGCGGCCGGATTCACCACAGCTACCGCTGTATGCGGTCAGCGAGGCCGTCGGCCGGGTTGAGGCGATCGCTTACGGCAAAGTGGTCGCGAGCAAAATGAGCTTAAAACCCTATCCGCCTCGCGAGGCCGAGTCTGCAGTGCTCTGGCAAGAACAATTGGATCAATGGCGGGATGCCTTCGAAGCATTGGCCGGCGAGATGCGCAATGGCCATGCCGCGGTCATGCCGAAGTATGGCTATCAAACTTGCCGTCATTGCGATCTCATGGACGTTTGCCGGGTCGCCACCGGTCTCAGCGCGGCGGATCGCGATCATGAATGATCGGCAAGCTCGAGAGCGGGCTGTTGATCCCAGCCGTTCGTTTCTCGTTACCGCGCCGGCTGGATCGGGAAAAACCAGCCTTTTGGTTCGGCGTTTTCTCATTCTTTTGACGACCGTTGAGGAACCCGAAGAGATCGTGGCGGTGACTTTCACCCGCAAAGCCGCAGAGGAGATGCGCGAGCGTATCGTCGGCGAAATTACGCAGGCCTTGGTGGCGCCACAGGCTGCTGATCCGGTGCTGCAAAAGGTTGTGCGAAACGATAAGGACAAAGGCTGGCGGCTGGCCGAGGATCCGCTGCGTCTTCGCATTCAAACGATCGATGCGCTGTGTAGCGAACTTGTGCGGGCGGCGCCGGCGGCGGCAGGTTTTGTGGGGCTTAACGCGGTGGTTGAAGATGCACGCGAGATCTACCGAGATGCCGCGCGTGAAGCTTTATTGGAGGTCGCGGGTTCCGATCACATGGCGCGCGAGCATGCCGCACATGTATTGGTGCTATGTGGTAATCGCTGGGATTTGCTTGAGCCTTATTTGATAGCGCTCCTGGCCAGGCGCGATCAATGGTTACCGTTATTGGGCGTCGGTCGCGACCGGGAGGTCCTGGAAAGCGCAATCCGAAACGAAGTGAATGGGCGCCTGGCGGCGGCGGCTGGCATGCCGGTCGAGCTACGCGCAAAGCTAATTGAACTCGCTCGCGCCGTCGGCGCGCATTGCCGTGAGGACTTGCCCGATTCACCCTTCGCGCAATTAGCGGATCTGAGCGAATTTCCCGCGGCCACGGGGGGTGAGTTACCCGCGTGGCTACTGCTTGCAAGCTGGCTGCTGACCAGAGGTGGCCAATGGCGCCGCCGGGCCGACAAGACGGTCGGTTTTGCCCCCGGCGAGGCCGGACGGGAACTGAAAAAAGCCTATCTCGATCTTCTCGCTGAGTTTGAACAACTGGAAGGTTTAGAAAGCGCATGGGCGCACCTTGCGCAACTGCCGCCCACTGAATACGCTGATTCAGCTTGGCAAAATATCGCCGCGGTGATCGCTTTGTTAGTGCGCGCCACGGCACATTTGAAATTGCGCTTCGCGCAAACCGGGCAAGTGGATTTTACGGAGATCCTACTTGCCGCAATCCAGGCGTTAGGCAGCGGTGACGCCCCGGGCGAGCTTGCGATGGCGATGGACCACCGGCTCAACCATTTGCTCGTTGATGAGTTTCAGGACACCTCGGTGTCGCAATTTGAATTGCTGCACAAGCTGACCGCGGGATGGGTCGAAGACGACGGCCGTACGCTATTTTTGGTCGGTGACCCGATGCAGTCGATTTATCGGTTCCGCCAGGCGGACGTGCGAGTGTTTTTCACGGTGGCGGGAGCGAAACGGTTAGGCAGCGTCGCCCTCGAGCCTTTGGTTTTAAATACCAATTTTCGCACGCAGCAAGGACTGGTGAGCTGGTTTAATCATGCGTTCACCGAAGAACGCGAGCGCCGAGACCCTGCGAATCAGTTTGTGGCGCAAACCGCGGAACGCTCGCTGCGCGCTGGCGCGCCGGTATCCTTTCATATTCTCGACAGCGATATTATCGACCATGAAGCGCACTGCGTTGCGAACATTATCGATGCCGAGCGCGCTGTCGATCCCGCGCGTGAGATCGCGGTGCTTGTGCGCAGCCGATCGCACATCGGCCCGCTGCTCGAGATCTTGCGCAAACGTGGGGTTGCATTTGTCGCCGAGGATGTCGAACAACTCATCACCCGCCCGGCGGTGAGCGATTTAATGGCGCTCACGCGCTCGCTCGCGCATCTTGATGATCGCGCCGCCTGGATAGCCATTTTACGTGCGCCTTGGTGTGGGGTGTCTCTGGAAGTGCTAACGGTTCTAAACCAAAGCAGTCGCACGACTGTGTTTGAAGCACTAGCGGATGAGCAGGTGCTAAGTGCAATTGGGCGCTCGGACCAACAGCGGCTGCGGCATGTGCGCGAGGTGACCGCCGAGGCCATCGCTAAGCTCGGCCGGTTTCCGATCAGTGAAGCTGTCGCAAGAGCTTGGGCGGCGTTGGGGGGGGCGCTTTGTTTTGATGAGCATCAGTGCCGGGACGCCGAGCGCTATTTCGAATTGCTCGAGCGTGAGGAGTTACAGCTCGGGGAAATTGGCAATGCCCGGCTTACCGAGCTCCTCGCCCGCGAATTTGTCGCCACCGGCAATGGCTTGGAGGCCGTTGTTGAGGTGATGACGATCCACCGCGCGAAAGGCCTAGAGTTTGATACGGTGATTTTGATGGGGGCGGGAAGTGTCGCGCGTGCCGACAGTGGTCCGTTGCTGCTGTGGGATGAACGCCTGCGTTCGAATCAAAAGTCCGATTTGCTGATTGCGACCCGTCAGGCTGACTCTGATCGACAGGAGCAGCTCTATGCCTATTTGTGGTCGGGCGAGAAGGAAATGGCGCAAGCCGAAGCGGTGCGCTTGTTGTATGTGGCGCTCACGCGCGCTCGCGATAAGCTCCATATCGTTGGTCAGCTTGCTGGGCAAACGCCCGCAAAACCCCGGCCGCGGTCGTTCCTTGATTGGCTTTGGGAAACCAATGAGGAAGCGATCTTGGCGGGCGCCATCAGCATCGATGCGGCGCCGGCAAGTTCCGAAGCGGCGTCTTCCGCGCTACTGAGATTACCGCTCGATCGGATCCCGCCAGTAGTCAAGAGCACGCTGCAAGAGACACCCACTAGCGAGATCCCGGAATTTGCATGGGCGGAGGTCGCGGCCCGTCAGATCGGCGTGACCACGCATCGGGTTTTGGAACAAATTGGCCGGGACGGCCTTGACGCCTGGGGTCACGAGCGGGTTGCCGATCTGGAGGGTTTTTTAACCACCGATCTGCTGCGCAATGGGTTTTCCCGAGCAGACGTGTCAGCCGCATGTCAGCAGATACAAAAAACCGTTGCTAATTTACTCAATAGCACGCGTGGCCGTTGGCTTTTTGATCCCGGCCACAGCGACGCACACAGCGAGTTCCGGATCGCTGCGAGAAGCGAAACGACCATCGAACATTACGTGATCGATCGGACGTTCATCGATCAATCAGGCATCTGTTGGATCGTTGATTTCAAAACCGGCGGCCATCTTGGCGGCGATGTTGAGACCTATCTCGAGCAGCAACAACAGCGCTATCGCGCGCAGCTCGAACGCTATGCGCGCGTGATCGCGACAATCAAGCCCAACCCGATCCGATTGGGGCTGTATTTCCCGGCTTTAGACGGCTGGCGCGAATGGCCGCGGCCGGCGACGCCAAACACCGAGTGACGCCAGCGATAATGCTGTCGCCAATCCCATGCCTGGTAGTGGGACGGGAACGACTTGCCCCACGATCACCACGTTGTCGAGTCGCAGGGTTCCCGCATTGCTGGTGGCGTTGAGTCCTCTAAAGGCAATGCTGAGTGTGCTGTCTGGCAGCAATGTCAAATCGACGCTGTGCGAGATGAAGCTCGTTGTCACGTTGAGGCTGGCCTGCGCCAAATCGTTGATTTCGATCAGCAGGTCTTGAGGACCGCTCGCCGAAGCACGAACGTCAAACAAGAGCTGTTCGAGCCTAAGGTCTGCCGAGAAGCTTAAGAGCGTGAGAATCAGCCGGTTACCGTCTTGGAATCTCGAAGTTGCCAGCGCGCGGCCGGGATTGCCCGAGAAGCCAGTCACTTTGGATTGTTCGTCGGTCCACGCCGCGAGATCAATGGCGGCATCAAGTGTGGCGGCTTCGGTTACAAATTCGCCGCTGGGCGAATCAAAGGTGAACCCGGCAAGCGTGGCTGCGAGGGCGGGGGAAGAAGATGCGAAAAAAAGCAGTAGCAGGGGCCAGCACGGGGTGCGGCGAGAATTTTGGACATCCATATCCAACTCCTAATTGTTGTAGCGGTTCTATCCTTGAACCGACTCGGAGTGTGACATTTCGAAGCGCCGCATTCAACGGCCCTGGATTAATCGATTTCCTCGATGTTCACCTGAAGCGAGGCGGGACCGGATTCGATGATGTGGATAAGCTCCGATTGCCGCTTAGCGCCGGATTTATGAAAGACATGCTTCAGGTGCGTGCGCGCTGTATTCACCGTGATCTCCAGGCGCTCCGCGGTGGCATCGAGCGAGAAGCCCATGGCTAGGCTTTGGACTAAACGGGCTTCTGTTTTGGTAAATCCATAAAGCCGTTGCAAGGTCGGCGCGGACAGCGTCCGGTAGCCCTCCGATTCGAACAGATGCAAAACCGCGAGCGCTTTACTGTGTCCTGCAAAGCGGCCTGAGGGCACCACCGCGACAATCATGTCGATGGCCGGTGATTCCGCGACCGCGGCCAGGCGATGCACAAACCCGTTCGCGGGGTTCGAGTCGTTGGCGCGCTGGGTGTCGAAAAACCGCTGGATTTGCGTCTTGACGCTGTCATCTACCGCTATCAGTTTGCCCCCTGAAAAATCGAGCGAGCGGTTGGCGCTCACGATTTCATGGGCACGTTGGTTCATCCGAACCACTTGCATCGATGCGTCAATAATAATGATGCCATTGGGTTGAACGTTCAGCGCATGGGCCAGGGCATCACGTTGGCGCAGCAGCTCGCTCACGGTTTCGTCGACGGTCGCTTGGGAGATCCGCAATGCGAGCCCGAAACAATTACCTTGGGAATCGCGCAAAGGCGAAATTACATCGGCCGCCGTCGCGGCTCCCTGATGACCGGTCTGATGGCGGATCGGGAGCTGAAATTCGGGTCCGCCCGCTAATAGATCGTTGACAATCTGGATGGCGAATTCAGCCTCGATGCCATAAAAAAATTCGAGCAGGTTAACCAGCGGTGCACCGATAATTTCATCGCGGCGCCAGCCTGTGACTTCCTCGGCGTGGGCGCTGAGAAAACTAACCGTACCGTCCAAATCCGTTGTGAGCACGGCGTCTTTGTCATTGCGCAGCGTGGCATTGGCGCGGCTGACCGGCGATGGCAGAGTGCTTTGGTCTTCCGGAAAGGCCAGATCGATAGCGGTGAGCAAATCTTTCGTGGTGAACGGCTTGTTGATGAACCCGGCCGGCCGGGTGCGCCGAGCGCGCTCCAGCAGTTCGGCATCGGCGTAGGCCGATACGTAGATTACGGGGATGTCCATTTCCGAGCGGATTTGTAGTGCCGCGTCGATGCCGTCCATGCCTTCGCCGAGCTTGATATCCATCAGAATCAGATCGGGTCGCAGTTCCTGGGCTTTCGCCACGGCCTCCGCGCCATCAGAAGCAATCCCAAGGACGTCATGCCCGAGGCCTTTGAGGCGCATGCGCAAGGCCCCCGCGACAGATCGCTGGTCTTCGACGACGAGAATATGCCTAGCCGACATTTGCACGGCTCACGATCCCGGTGAAACTATGGAGCCTAGATTATCGCACTTCCAACACGAGGGAGTGTGAAATCTATCGCTCGTCGCGAAACTGCCGGCGAAACATTTCCCGGCGTTCTTGGGCATCCACGGTTAGTGTTGCGATGGGGCGCGCTTCGAGGCGGCTGAGGCCAATTTCTTCGCCCGTCTCTTCGCAGTATCCGTAGCTGCCCTCCTCGATGCGCTTGAGGGCTTCCCCGATCTTTTTCAGCAGTTTCCGATAACGATCGCGGGTGCGTAGCTCCAGGATATTGTCGCTTTCGCGGCTCGCGCGCTCAGCCTCATCGCCAACTTCTCTGATCTCGGTACGGAGGTGTTCGAGCGTTTGCTGAGATTCGATGATCAGCTCATCGCGCCAGGTTTCCAGCTTGCGCTTGAAGTAGAGTAGCTGCTCGGGCCCCATATATTCTTCTTTGGATGAAGGCAGATACCCGGGCTTGAGTTCGACGCCATCGAGGTTAACGCTGCGGATATTGAGGCCGCCCTCGGGACTCGCTTTCTCAACGGATTCATGCGGCCTGGCCAGCAGTTGGCCTTTGGTGCCGGCGCGCTTTTTCTTCGCTTTCTTCTTCTTTGGTGGGCTTTGAGGCGCTTCGCTGGCGCCTGGCGGGCTTTTCGCGGCCGCTTTTGCGGGGGCCGCTTTTTTGGCGGTGGCTTTCTTTGCCACCTTCTTTTTGCCGACCGTTGTTTTCTTCTTGGCGGGCGCCGCCTTCTTCTTGGCCGTAGCCTTCTTTTTAACCGTGACTTTCTTTTTGGTGGCTTTCTTCTTTGCGGTCTTGCGAGCCGGCGCGGCCTTTTTCGCCGTTTTTTTCTTAGGGCTTACTTTTTTCTTCGCCACTTTTTTCCGGGGCGCGCTGGTCTTGGCAACCTTTTTCTTGCTTGCCTTCTTTGTGGTGGCCTTCTTCGCCACCTTCACCTTTTTCTTAACGACTTTCTTTTTCGCTTTCGCCACGTCGGTTTCCTTCGCCAAAAACTGCGAGTGAAGGCGCTGAAATGAGCTCGCCCACCGCAGAAGGCGACGCACATTAAAGCATTTTGCGCCTCCTTAGCAACTCGCGCCCGGCGCCGGAAATTCGCCAAAACACCCAGAGCGCAGCGCGGCCAATTAATGGGGCCGAGGGCGGCGTCGCTTTTCGAAAGTGCTAGGGTTTAGTAGACTTCAAGGCGCATCGCCGAGCCCTACGATTTCGATGCGGTCGGACCAGTAGGATATTGGGCTGTTCCTCCAGAACGGACCCAATTGAAGGCCGGCGCGGTTACCTGTCGGGGAAATTTTTGATGAGATTATTGATTGCCGCTCTCGTCGGCACCGGATTGACTTGTTTGGCCGCTGGGAATTGCCTGGCCGAAGGCAATGTCGACGCTGGACGCGAGAAAGCTCAAACATGCACCGGATGTCATGCCGTGGAAGGATATTTCAACGTCTACCCCTCTTACCGAGTACCGAAACTTGGCGGCCAGAATGCCGCCTACGTTGAATCTGCGCTTAAACAGTACCGTGACGGCGGCCGCAAACATCCGACCATGCACGCCAACGCTTGGAATCTTTCTGACGCTGATATCGCCGACATCGCGGCGTATTTTTCTTCGGTATCGCAGTAAAAATGAGGCGCGCAATGAGAAAAAAACAGACTTTTCCGCGACCGGCCCTCGTTTTAACGTTGCTGCTTGGCATGCTGGCCGTGGGCTTACCGGCCGCGGCCGATGACGACGACGATGAGTTCGCGCTGTCGTTCGAGGACAAGCAGGCCGCGTGTGCCGCGTGCCACGGCGAGAAAGGTGATAAACCGCTCGCACCTGACTATCCGGTATTGGCTGGCCAATACGCGGATTATTTGGCCAACTCGTTGAAATCTTACGGAAATGGGCAGCGTAATCACCCGATTATGGTCCAGCAGATCGAAATCCTTGAGCTATCGGACGACGACATCGAACGCCTGGCGGCTTACTTCGCCGCACAAAAGGGCCTGACGACGATTTCACGATAAAAGAGTATTAAAAACACTCTTTTAATAACCAGTAGTCACTAACGGGTGTTCGGTCCGCCCGTTCTCCTTATAATCATTCGAGTCACCGGTTTGCCGTTGGGGGAAGTCCCCGGCACCACGACGCCATAATAACGATGAACGTGCTTGGCCATGGCGCCCCGTAGATAGAGGGATAAATGGGCCCGTGCGCGTTAACCATAAGAAAAGAACTAGCCCATGCATTACTCGCCGTCAGTACTGTCGAATGCCAATGCGCGCTTTCAACCTCGCAAATTCCGCGTTTTTACCGACCGCCACCTCGATCGGATAGAACAACTGCAGACGCTGAGCCCCGCTGATCGTGAAGCGATCTCGGTGGTCTCGAAGGTGCTTCCTTTTCGCGTCAATGATTATGTCCTGGAAGAGCTGATCGACTGGGACGCGGCCCCTGACGACCCGATATTTCAGTTGACCTTCCCGAGCCGGGGGATGTTGAGCGAGGCTGCGTATTCCCGGATGGCGAGCTTGCTTGCGCGCGAGCCCGACGCCCGCCAGATCCGCGAATTGGCCACGCATCTCAGGGGGGATCTGAATCCCCATCCCGCGGGTCAGCAGACGCTGAACGTGCCGCAGGTGGACGGTGAAATGCTCTCTGGGATGCAGCATAAGTACGCTGAGACGGTCTTATTTTTCCCGAGCCAGGGCCAAGTTTGTCATTCCTACTGCACCTTTTGTTTTCGATGGGCGCAATTCGTCGGTGACAAGGCATTACGCTTCGCGAGCTCGGAAGCCGATGTGTTAGCCGACTATTTACGCCGCTCGCCGCAGGTGTCAGACGTGCTGTTTACCGGCGGCGACCCAATGGTGATGAGCACCGATAAGTTTCGAACTTATGTTGATGCGGTGCTCAAGGACGGGTTGGAGCACATCTCGACCATCAGGATCGGTACCAAAGCGCTCAGTTACTGGCCTTACCGTTTTGTAACCGACGACGACGCCGATCAGTTGCTCAAGCTTTTCGAGCGCCTCGTCAGCGCGGGCAAGCAGGTCGCCTTCATGGCACATATCAACCACTGGCGGGAGCTGGAGCCACCCATCGTCGCTGAAGCGGTGCGGCGGATCCGCGATACCGGCGCGATCATTCGCGCCCAAGCGCCCTTGCTCGCCCACATCAATGACGATGCCGATGTTTGGGCACGCATGTGGAGCGATGAAGTGAAACTCGGGATCTACCCCTATTACATGTTTGTTGAGCGTGACACCGGGGCAAAAGCGTATTTTGAAGTGCCATTGGCGCGGGCTTGGGAAATCTATCGGGACGCTATCAAGCAGGTTTCAGGCTTAGGACGCACTGCGCGCGGGCCGTCGATGAGCTCTGGCCCCGGCAAGATTGAAGTGCAGGGCGTGACGGAAATCAACGGCGAGCGCGTGTTCGTACTGCGTTTTCTGCAGGGACGTAATCCGGATTGGGTTCAACGGCCGTTTTTCGCTAAATTTGACCCTAATGCGACCTGGCTGGACGACCTTGAGCCCGCGTTTGGAGAGAAATCCTTCTTTTTCGAAGAGGAATACAGCGCCCTCGCCGGCGACGCTTGCACATGATGCTCCGCTTCGATTGACGGGGAATCTGTGCTCTGATTTGCAGTCTAATTCGACTGCGCGGCCGTATTCCTCACCGACCACCTAAGCGGAACCCCAATGCCATCAGGACTTCGAACAGCCAGTGCCATCATCGTGATCGCTGGCGTGATCGCGTTTTTGCTGGTGATATCCCGCCCCAACGCGGAGCTGACCCCACCGGTCGAAAATGCCGTGATCGTGAAATCGCTGATCCTCGAGCGTACGGATATTTCCCCTCTGATTCATGTTTACGGTGAGATTACCGCCGGGCGCGAAGGCGAGCTTAGAGCGCAGGTTGACGGCCGTATCGTTACCCTGCACGACCAGTTTAGAGATGGCGTGGCAGTAGTACAGCAAACCGTGCTCGCTGAAATTGACCCCGAGGAGTTCGAGATCGCCGTGGCCGAGGTTAGCGCTGATCTCGATCAAGCGCGGGCGTTGCTCAGCGAGTATCGCCAAGATCAGGTTGCGAATGAAAAACTTGCCAAGAACGCGCAAAAGCAGGTCGAGATTTCGATACGTAACCTTGAGCGAGCCGAGAAGCTTGCCCGGATCAAACAGGGCAGTGAACAGGCAAAAGACGACGCCAGCTTAGCGCTTGCGCAAGCTGAACAGTCCGAGGTTCAAGCGCGCCAGGCGGTAACGCGGGCCAAAAGCCGGATCGCACAACAGCGGGCCGCCGTGCAAAGCAATGAGGCGCGACTGGCGCGCGCGGAGCGCGATTTGCGCATGACGAAAATCATTGCGCCTTTTGACGGCTACGTCACAGATGTCAACTTGGCGCTTGGCAAGGCCGTCGGTGTTGGCGAAACCTTGGGGCGAATTATCGAAGCGGCGGATCTCGAAGTTCGCTTTAATCTGCCCGAAGCCGACTATGGTCGACTGCTCGCCGCGGTTGTTGACCTCGAAGGCCAGCAAACGCACCCGTTGCTTGGGGCGAGCGTGCAAATCATATGGAAGGTTGGCGATACGGAGCTAAGCCGAGATGCGCAGATCACCCGAGTCGGCGCCGAGATCGATGCTGCGTGGGGGGGGATCGAACTGTTTGCGACGCTCGCCGAGGACGCCAGTGTGATGGGGCTGCGTCCCGGCGCATTTGTCGATGTGTTGGTGCCCGATATCGTATACCGCGGTGTCTACTCGGTGCCTGAGCGCGCGCTCGATGCGGAGACCCTGGTTTATCAGATTATCGAAGGACGCACGAAAGCAATCGAAGTGAACGTGTTGCGGGACCTTGGCGGCGACATCATTATTGATGGCCCAATTCCTGATCGCGCAGAAGTTGTCGCCGAACGTTTTCCAGGGATCACTGACGGCGCGAGGGTGCGGCCAGTTCGCGAGCGCCCGAGTTCTTGACTGACGCCTAGCTGGATACTTCTTCCAGAAAACCCAACAAGGTCCGCCAAGACCGGCGATCGGCACTTTCGTCGTACACGGTACCGAAGTCTGGATCGTTTGCGTTGGGGTTGGTGAATGAGTGCATTGTGTTGCCGTAGACATGGATTTGCCAATCAGCGCCGGCACCCGTCATTTCCTTCTCTATGTTGATGACATCTTCAACCGGCGCCATTGGGTCATCATGACCGTGCAGGATAAGGACCTTCGCCTCTATTCTCGGCTCGCTGATGTTAGCCGGGGCGCCGAGCAAACCGTGGAACGATGCAACGCCGTTAACGTCCGCGCCGCATCGCGCTAGATCGAGGACGCACAGTCCGCCAAAACAAAATCCGATCGCCGAAACGCGCGACGCGTCCACGGCCTCAAGCGTGCGTGCCGCAGTTAGCGCCGCTGCAATACGGTTTTGCAACAGTCCCCGGTCGTCGAGGAGTGGTTGCATTAGACCCGCGTTTTCTTCGCGCGAGGTGCCGAGGACACCCTTGCCGTAAAGGTCGATCGCTATCCCCACGTAGCCCAAACTAGCCAGCGCCTTGGCTTTACCATTCTCAAAATCTGAGCGGCCACCCCAAGCATGTGAGATTAAGACCGCTGGACGTGGGGCGCTGAGATCATCGTCCCAGCAAACCCGCGCCTCGAAAGTAACGCCGCCCGTTTCATATTCGAGGCTCTGTTCGATCATCGTGACACCCTTCCGGAAGTTGCGGTAATTCGTTGTTATGTTAGCCGAACGGGCCTGTTTGGAGGAGTGTCGCCGAAATCTCGTTATTAGCGCTTAAGCCACCTATACTTAGCCGAACGGGCATCACGGGAAGGACGAATCTATGCTCGATGTGACGCGGCTGCTGGCCGGGTTGATCAGCGATTCCGCGACGCGGTTATTCCGCGAAACGTTTCCCGATGCGCAGCGGGGTTATCTCGATCAAGCGGTGTCGATGGTTTACAGCGCGTTGGATGCGCTCGCCGGCACCAATACGCTCTACCATGACGTTGAGCATACCGCCCACGTGGTGTCGGTGGGGCTCGAGATTTTCGCGATCAAGGCCAAAGCAGACAGTCATTTTTCGCCGCAAGATTGGGCGAATGTCATTATTGCCCTTTCATGTCACGACATCGGTTATGTGCCTGGGGTGCTCAAGGGCGACACCCGGAGTGAGATAGCAACCGGTATCGCCGATGACACAATCCCGCTACCGGTTGACGGGACGGATGCCAAGCTGATGCCGATTCATGTCGATCGCTCCAAGCGTTACGCGCAAGAACAACTCGCACACAGCCAATGGGTTGAGCTTGACGAGATTTGTGCATGCATAGAGCGAACCCGTTTTCCGGCACCGGATGAGCCTTGGTATCAATCAAACGAGGATCTCCCCGGTTTGGTGCGGGCAGCCGACTTTATCGGACAGCTCAGCGACAAGCGCTATCTGAGCAAGTTGTCCGCCATCTTCTATGAGTTTGAAGAGAACGACACCAACAAGGTCTTCGGTTACGAAAAGCCGGCTGACTTGGTGCCCGCCTATCCTGGATTCTTCGACAACGTGGTCTCGCCCTATATCAGCGCCGCGTGCGAACTGCTCCGGTCCTCGAAAGAGGGGCGTGAGATCCTGGCATCTCTGCACGGCAACGTGGAGACCGCGCGGCGCGCCTCGGGAGAATCCGCGCCGCCGAAACGGAGCTCACTCTAGTTGCTAGGATCTATTTGGGCGCTGTTGCTCTTCGCTTTGCCCCTCACCTCGCTGGCGAGCGACCCAGGGAAGCCTTTTGAACTCATCGAGCTTGCCGATGGCGTTTATGTACACATTGGCCAACATGCGGAGATTGATCAGCACGCTCGCGAGGACAGCGCAAACTTAGGTGTTGTCGTCGGCACGCAGTGTGTCGCAATTATTGATTCCGGGGGATCGCTTGCGATCGGCGAGCGCTTTCAAGCGGCCGTTCGCAGGCGTACCGATAAACCCATTTGCTGGGTGATTAACACGCACATCCACTTTGACCATGTGCTCGGTAACGCGTCATTTTTTAAAACGGGTGCAACGATCATCGCGCATCAGGCCTTGCGGGAGAGCTGGCCTCAAAACGAATCGTTTTTTGCTGAGGAATTTGCCGATGAACTCCAATCGAATTCCGGGGTGGCCAAGCTAAGCGGACCCTCTGAGTTTGTCGAATCAACGCGCGTGATCGATCTCGGAGATCGACAGTTGCGCCTTGAAGCGCATCCGCCCGCGCACAGCGGCGGGGATATGACCATCCTCGACATCAAGAGTAATACCTTGTTCGCGGGAGATTTGCTCTCGCGCGAGCGCATGCCGGTATTGGACGGATCGATCAAAGGCTGGCTGACGTGGATGGAGCAAGTTCAGGAACTTCAGTTCAATGCGGTGGTGCCCGGGCACGGCGGTGTTGATCGACGTTGGCCGGAAGGCCTGCAACCTCAGCTCGCTTACTTTAGAAGTTTGCGAGAGAACGTTCGGATGTTGATTGACGAAGGTGTATTTCTAGAGGACGCGGTTACGGAAATCGGGCCCGCCATTTTGCGCAATTGGCAGCTTCACGAACGTGCACACGCGAGAAATGTCAGTCGGACTTATCGCGAGTTGGAGTGGGATTAGGCATAAAGTTTTTGAGCAACGCGCGAGCGCGTTCATTTTCTCGGCGTTGCCATGCTCCGTTTTTGCCAAGTTCATTGGCCGCAATCGCGGTAATTGTCTCTAGCGCCCCCTCGCTCGCGTAGGCATTCACAAACGCGGCGCGGGTCCGGGTGGTGAGGATATCGGTGACGTGAACGGCGAACAGGCTATTCGCGGCGTTGCGGATCATTGCCTCGCTGATTGGTAGTTCGGGATGAACCAAAGGGCTGGCAGCGCTCGGGGTCAGCGGGGCAGTGAGCTTTAAATCGCGAGTTCGGCATTCGCGCGGAGCGTGGTTCAATATCTCAAGCACCTGATCGACGCATTGCTCTGCAATTAAGCGGTAAGTTGTCCATTTACCACCCACGACGCTCAGCAGGCCCGACGGCGTGGCGACAATGTGATGCTCGCGCGAGATCCTCGAAACGGCACCCGATGGCGCTGACTGCCGGGCGAGCGGCCGGATCCCTGAGAAGGTCGCGCAGACATCGGCGAGTGTTGGCGGTTTGCGGAAACCGCCCGCGCAAACAGACAGGATTTCACTCACCTCGTTGTGATTCAAACATGGGCGGGGATCTGAGACTTCATGGTCGGTGGTTCCGAGCATGAGCCGATCGAACCAGGGGATCGCGAAC
>JBCCEV010000019.1:0-38321 GCA_039030125.1 Pseudomonadota bacterium
GAACAAAACGCCACCGTGGCAAAGCCCAGCCGCATTCACCATGTCCTTTCGAACCGTCATCGACAACACCACAATGCCATCACCGAGCTCGACCACCTTCATTCCGAAGAGGTTTAAGATTTCTTTTTGTGACCCAGAGGTCGCGAGGGTCGGAATCAATGAACAGGAAGCCCAAGCGAAATCGATAAACTACGACGTCTCCCGCTACGAATTCGATGAATTAGACCGAGCCATAACCGATGGCGTTAATCGCGGATTCGTGAAAGTGCTTACCGCCAAAGATTCCGATCGGATCTTAGGCGCTACTATCGTTGGCGAACATGCCGGGGAACTCATTAACGAATTTGTTTTGGCGATGAAGCATGGCTTGGGATTAGCCAAGCTGCTCGGCACCATACGCATCTACCCGACCATGAGTGAAGCGAACAAGTACCTCGCGGGAACCTGGCGACGGCAACGAATATCACCGTTCACATTGAAATTATTGCAACGCTTTCACGCCTGGCGGCGCGGCGATTTCAAAAAAATATCCGGGGCCAGCAGCGGCGGCTCGGAGCAACCAACCCAAACAAACCACCAGGGCTAGCTCGCGGTCGTAGTGCTTGCCAGCCACTGTTCTATATCCCGCTTTACCCACCTGAAATCCCAAGGTCCCTGAGGTAGAGGTTGAGGGAACGCTCCGGCCGCAACCTTCGCCATGATTTCCTCGCGCGACAAGCCAGTGATGACGACAACTTGATTGAGCTTCAACAGATCAGGTTCGGGCATTTTTTTGCTAGGTGTTGATAGCTTTATCGAAGGCCGGCCGCGCCGCGATCCGCTCAATATAAGCGTGCAACTCGGAAAGTTCGTCAGCCACGCACCCTAAACGCCGGGACATGTACATGGCGTGACCCAGCATGATGTCGGCCGCGGAGAACTCCCCGGCCAGATATTCCCGGCCCGCGAGCGCGCCATTGACCGGACCAAGGGATTTGGTTAACAGCTTTTGCGCCTGGTTCAGAGCGTCTTCGCTGCGGCGTTCAGGTGGCAGCAATTTGGTTTGCACGACAATGATATTAATCGGCGGCATCACCATTCCTTCGCAATAGTGGAACCACTGTAAAAAAGCTGGATATCGGGGGGAATCAACCGCCGGCTTCAACTTTCCAGGCGCGTGTCGGGCAAGCACGTACTCGACGATTGCGCCGGATTCAAAAATCGTGACCTCGCCATCCTCCAGGACCGGGATACGGCCCAACGGATGACGCGCCCTATGGGTGTTGGACTTGAGATCGGCTTGCGAGAACTCAAGCTTATTTAACTCATAAGGCAAGCCTAACTCTTCGAGCAGCCAGACGATTCGCCCTGAGCGGGTGTTTGAGACGTGATAAAGCTTCAGCATGGTCTCGATCCTCAATTAACGCTACCAAGGCTCGGCATAGGTCCTAACGTCTGTTTCGAATGACCAAGCCCGTCGTGGTTGCCGATAAATGTTCCAATATATCTCCGCCAGCTCCTCCGGCTGGAGCACCGCATCGTCCGGTCGATTCTCGAAAAAATCCGGAAACAATTCGCGGGTGTTTTTGTTCTCGATAGCGCCGTCGATGACAACATGAGCAACATGGACCCCGTGTGGGGCGAGTTCCCTCGCCATGCTCTGCGCCGTGGCACGCAACGCGTGTTTGGCACCGGCAAAAGCAGCAAACCCCGCGGCACCGCGCACGCTCGCGGTGGCGCCAGTGAAAATGATGGTCCCCCGGCCCCTTTGAACCATTCGGTCTGCGCATTCCCGCGCGTTGAGGAAGCCACCGAGCGTGCACATTTCCCAGACCTTCCGGTAGACCCGCGTCGTTGTTTCCAAAAAAGGGAATCTAACGTTGCCGCCAGCGTTGAAAATCATAACCTCAATGGCGCCAATTTGCGTTTCGATTTCTTCCACGAGCGCTTTAACCGCGTCCTCGTCACGCGCATCTGTGTGAAGGCCTGTAAATCCGACGCCGTGGGCGGTGACGCGCGCACCGAGCTCACCCAGATCGCCGCGGCGGCGAGTCGCAACAATGTGGAAGCCCTCTTTGGCGAATCGCTCAGCGATACCGCTTCCCAGATGTTCTCCCGCGCCGATGACCAAGGCCACCGCTTTTGTACCGCTCATCTAACGTCTCACGTTTCACTTCTCACCGGCAATCTTATCAGCACCGCGGATCGGGTCCGGCAAGCGGTAGCGGCTGCATGACTTGAGGACAATGTTATTTGCACTGGCCAAGGACACGCGATGCCCGATTGAAACAAAGACTGGTTTAACCCCTGTGCGCGTCCGCAGTGCGGTGCCGATCACCTGATCGCCGTCAATTAGCGCAGTTTGCGATCCACGCATTTTTTCAGGCTCGCTATAGTCACCAACAAGCACTGATTTCGCCACTCCGATGGTCGGCAGGTCGAGCGCCACGCCAAGGTGGCAGGCACTGCCAAAGCGGCGCGGGTGCGCAAATCCCTGTCCATCGCAGAGCACCACATCTGGTGGGGCCGGCAAACGCTCCAGCGCGGCAGCGATTGCTGGCACTTCGCGGAACGAAAGCAATCCCGGGATGTAGGCCAGGCGGGTTGGTTCTTCAAAGGTGGTTTTATCCAATAGCACTAAATCAGGAAAGGAAAACAAGAGCGCGGCGGCGCGCGTGGTCCTGCCACGATCCGGAAACGCGACGTCGACTCCTGCAATGGTTTTAATTGCGCCGAAGCGATCTTCGTGTACTACCCGGGGCGCGAATTCGCGTTGCAATGCGACCCCGGCCTTAGGCTCACCAGAAAATTCAATGAGTTCCGGTTCGATCGCTAAACTCTCCCAACAGTTCGCGAAGATCCTCGAGTAAAGCTGCTAACAGTGCCTCACCCTTCTCCCGGCTTGCCAATGTTGGATCCCCGTTGACGCCAGACGGTGAGTAATTGGCGCCTTGGGGATCACTGCGGTTGAACATCCCGCGTTCTATCCTGGTCACCGCGCTGACCGCTTTGCTCATGTCCACTTGCTCGGGCGCGATTGCCAACATCAATGACGTTTCCATTTCATCGGCGTGCCCACCAAAGGTCTGCCTACAAATCTCGTTTTCTACTTTCGCTAAACGCGGACCGGAGTAACAATTGATCAGCAGTACACGCCCCCCACCGTATTTTTTCACGAGGGTCTCAAGTGCAGGGATGGTGCTGATGCCAGTGTTTAGAATCCCGATCCGCTGCGCGCCCGAGGCCAGGAGGCAGGTAACAATCTCATCAGTCTGCTGAGCAAAAGTGCTTTCCTTGAGCGACACGCTGCCGGGATATTCAGTGAAGACCGGGTAATAACCGTAGCTCACCGTAGGCCACACTAACGTATCAAAGTCTTGCGCTAGCTGAGCCGCGAAATGGCGCGCTTGAATGGCATCGGTAGCGAGGGGTAAATGCGGCCCATGTTCTTTCGCCGCCGCGCCAACCGGCAAGATCGCCAGGGCCCCGTGAGCGAGTCGCCGCTCAACTTCTTGCCAGGGCAAGTCTTCAACCCAACATGATGTCTTCATGCTCTAACCATCTGTGAACGATGAGCTGATTTCAAGCTATCATGAAGGACTGACCAACAGACATTCTAAATTCCAATGAAGGCTATCAGTGATCGCATTCGCGATATTCCTGATTTCCCGCAGCCCGGGATAATTTTCAAAGACCTAACACCGGTGCTAGCAGATGCAGCGTTGATGAATCTCGTCAGCGAAAGTCTGGTGGAGCCATTTCGCGAATCCGGGATAACCGCCGTCGGCGGCATGGAGGCACGCGGTTTTATTTTTGGCGCGCTCGCCGCGGCCAAACTTAACGTCGGTTTCATTCCCTTGCGCAAGCCTGGAAAATTGCCTGCGGCAACTCATTGCGTGACTTACGATCTCGAATATGGCAGCGCGGAATTGCACGTTCACCAAGATGCGCTATCGGAAAACGACAAAGTGTTGCTCGTCGACGACCTAATCGCGACCGGCGGAACGGCGGCGGCAAGCTGCGAGCTAGTCGAGAAATGCGGCGCACAGATCGTCGGCACGAGCTTCGTGGTGGAACTCAAGTTCCTTAACGGGCGCGGTGTGCTGGGGAATTACCCGATCCATTCTTTGGTGCAATATTGAGCGAACAGAACGACACGCCCGAATCAGTTCTCGATTTTTGGTTCGCAGACGCGACCAACGATCCCAAAACATTCGAACAGCGCAATGATCTTTGGTTTAACGGTGGCGCCAAGTTCGACAAGGAAATCCGCTCTCGATTCAGTGGGCTTTTCACGCAAGCTCAGAACGGCGAGCTAAGAACCTGGAAGTTATCTCCCGAAGGGACCTTAGCGCTGATCATCATGTTCGACCAATTCCCGCGGAATATTTTTCGCGGTGATGAACGGTCCTTTGCCTACGACTTGCGCGCGCAAGCACTAGCACGAGACGGCGTTGCCAGCGGTATCGATCAAGAGCTCGCTGCGGCGTATCGGGTCTTCTTCTACATGCCATTTATGCACGCAGAGGACTTGGAAGCCCAACAGTTATCCATACGATGTTTTGAAAAACAGCTAGAAGATGCAGCTCTGGAGTGGCAGCCGATCATGGCGAAGCATCTGGATTTCGCTAAATCTCATTTCGAGGAAATCCGCCAGTTTGGGCGATTCCCGCACCGCAACGCCGTGCTTGGACGGACGTCCACCAGTGCAGAGTCACGCTGGCTCAGCAGTGAGGACGTCCATTAGAAGCGCCAACGCCCATGTGTCTACTGCTCATTGCACACCGTGCGCACAAAGATTATGCCCTGGTGGTCGCCGCTAACCGTGATGAGTTTCACGAGCGACCCACCGCGCCGGCGCGACGCTGGGATGAGCACCCACAGTTGTTGGCCGGCCGCGATCTAGAAAGTGGTGGAACCTGGCTGGGAGTCGATAGCAGCGGGCGATTCTCGACGGTAACGAATGTCCGCAGCGGGCTCTCCGTGTCAAGTCGCCAACGCTCTCGAGGCCTCCTCATCACGGATTTCCTCACTGGCGCATTGCCCGCCAGCCAGTACGCCACATCACTTGTCCAGAACGCCTCAAGCTATCAGGGCTTTAATATTCTTGTGCGCGATCGCAACGACTTATATTGGTATTCCAATCAGCTCGATTCACCGCAAGCGTTAAGTGCTGGAATCTACACCCTGAGCAATGCCATGTTGGACACGCCCTGGGCCAAGACCGAGTTACTGCGCGAGCGCTATGCGCGCGCGGTAAGCGGCGATGAGCCGCCTGACGTGGCATCATTGCTGACAATTTTGCGCGATGCGAAAGTCGCACGCGACGACGACTTGCCCGACACGGGTGTCGGCGTTCAAATGGAAAGACGCCTCTCGCCGATCTTTATCGAGGGAACCGGCTATGGGACCCGCTGCTCAACGGTCGTATTGATTCGCAATGACGGGACCTTGACCTTCCACGAACGGCGCTATGATTGCTATGCGAATGTTTCTGGCGAAGATCAATTCTCGTTTAAACTATCGTCTGACACCTGCGCATAGTCGGTGATCTGGTATGGCTACGACACAAGCAAACAACCGTCGGGACACGCTGGCTAAACGCTACCTGGAGACCCGCGAATTAAGTAATACGCTGATTGCACCGCTTTCCGCTGAGGACGCCTGCGTGCAATCAATGCCCGATGCCAGCCCTGCAAAATGGCATATCGCGCACACCACCTGGTTTTTCGAAACGTTTCTGCTTAAATCCTGCGAGTCAAATTACCGGCCTTTCCACGAGGCTTTTGAGTTTCTTTACAACTCTTATTACAACGGGGTTGGTGCTCAATACTCTCGACCCGATCGCGGTCTCATTACGCGTCCTTCGCTTGACGACATTCTTGGTTATCGCCAATACGTGGACGCCCGAATGGGCGACCTCATCGAGACCCTTGACGCCGGCGACCCCGCAATCGATCTGATTGAGCTTGGCATCAACCATGAACAGCAGCACCAAGAACTGTTGCTGATGGACATCAAACATCTGTTCTCCTTAAACCCGCTGTATCCGAGTTACGCAAGTGGCGCGCCCGCGATCTCGGCGCCAGAGCCGCACGCGCTCGGTTGGCGCACGCACAGCGAGGGTATTGGCGAGTTCGGCAGCGCCGGCTCCAGCTTCTGTTTCGATAATGAAACCCCAGTTCATAAACACTACCTCGAAGCCTTTGAAATCGCCGATCGTGTGGTGACCAACGGCGAGTTCCTCGCATTCATCGATGACGGTGGCTATCAGTCGCCGTTGCTATGGCTCTCAGACGGTTGGTCGGTGGTTAATGAGCATTCCTGGTTGGCGCCGCTTTATTGGCGCCAAGTGGACGGTGTTTGGCACGAGTTCTCTTTACGCGGGCTGCACCCGCTCGACCTCTCGGCGCCCGTATGTCATGTGAGCTTTTACGAAGCCGATGCCTTCGCACGATGGTCTCGCGCGCGCTTACCGAGTGAGTATGAATGGGAACGTGTCGCTGCATCGCGAACCCTTAACGGAAACTTTCTAGACCTGAGCTGTCTGGTACCTAAGCCGGCCAGCATCGAAGGCAGTTATCGGCAGCTATTCGGTGACGTTTGGGAATGGACCCACAGCGCATACACGCCCTATCCCGGGTTCAAAACGGCGCCCGGTGCCGTGGGTGAGTACAACGGCAAATTCATGAGCAATCAAATGGTGTTGCGCGGAGGGTGCTGCGTGACGCCGCCTGGGCATACACGCGTCACGTATAGAAACTTTTTTTACCCGCACAACCGCTGGCAGTTCGCGGGGATCCGGCTAGCCCGTGACCTCGCCCGATAAGCAACAGTCTGGCGTTTCAAGACGATAAGCCGCCGTTTATCTTTAAGGTTTGACCGGTAATAAAAGACGCAGCGTCGGAACAGAGGAACACCGCCGCTTGAGCGACGTCCTCGGGTTCGCCGAAGCGACCCAGTGGTGTTTGATCGATCACCGCTTCTCGATAGCCCGCCTCCATGTCCTCGTTGGCGAAAGCAGTCGCAATCCATCCGGGCGCTACTTCGTTGACGCGGATCAACGGTGCGACGGAGCGTGCAAAGGAACGGGTGAATCCCGATACACCGGCCTTGACGCTGGCAAACATCTCCGGGTTCCGGCCGGCCATGCCGACAAGCGCAAGGTCCCAAGACATATTCAAAATTACCCCATGCCCCTGAGAGCGCATCAACTTCGCGACTTCCCAACAGCAGAGCATGGTGCCCTTTAGATCGACGTCGATGAGCTGATGTAGCTTTTCTAAATCAGAGCCGCCGGCAGCGGCACCAGTCAAGATGTCGGCGCCCGCGACGTTGGCCCAAATATCAAGCGTACCCCATTGCAGTTTGACTTGTTCAATTGCACTGCTCACGCCTTCGGGCGTCGCGAGATCCGACTGCAACAGACAACCCTTACCCGAGTCCTGTTGGACGGCGGCAAGCGTCTGGGCAGCAGCGCTTTCAGAACGCGCGTAGCCGAGCGCGACTTCTGCACCGGCTCGCGCAAAGGCGATCGCTATGGCCCGCCCGATGCCGCTGCTCGCTCCGGTGACAACTGCTTTTTTGCCCTGCAACTGCTGCGCTGGTGTCATGTCGATTCGTTTTTACCGGTCAAAATAGTTAAGGCCATGAGCGCCAACGGAAGCGGCGCTCGCGATATTCCAATCCCAACGCTAGCTGCACTCCCCAGACGGCGCCTGCTCTGTAACGGCGTTATGTTACTCAGAATTTGCGGGCGCTCACGGCACCTTGGATGCCCCGATACCAAGCATAGGAATCTCAGCGCGGGGCTTCGACACATCCCAGACCCCTGCACCGCGTAAAAGCCGCCATTAACGCGGCCGTTGTCAGGCAATAATCGGCAGGGTTTCGAAGTCACCCTTCAGAATTTCGCCGCTTTTTCCAACCTTCAGCCAATTATCGATGACGCTTGCGTACACGCGTCGAAAATCAGTGGTGAAATTCAAATTATCTCCCGGGTCGAGATCGACCAGGCTCGGTAATTCTCCGTAATGCCCACCCCTCACGGGATTGCCGAGCACCATCATGTTGTTCGCTGCACCGTGATCCGTGCCGAGGTTGGTATTCTCGGGGACGCGGCGCCCAAATTCACTGAAAACCAAAACCACGACCCGGTGCGCCTGGCCGATGCGCTCCATGTCCTTGATAAATCCGTGCAGGGCGTCGCCGGCGTAGCTCAAAAGCCGCCGGTGCAAAGCGGGTTGCTGTACGTGCGTGTCGAAAGCATTGTTTCTGAAGGCCGTGTAATAAAGTGGCGTCGGGAATCCTTCAGCGATACAGGCCGCGATCTTATCCAAATCATTGGGAACCAACCCGTAATCGACAGGCGATGCATACTTTTGCCAGGCATGGCGCACCATGCGCGAGGCATGTTTCGCGCTGATCGCGACCTCCGCCAAGAACTCCGCCACGTCGTTTTGATGCTCCGCCTCGGGCGCTGGGCTGAGTACCTGATGTTGGTGATCAAAAGCGTTGCGCTTAAATCTATCGGGCTCATCAAAAACAACCGGCGTGTGAACCGGCCCGCTAACCGCTAAAGTCTGCGATGAGTCGACGTTAACAATGTAGTTAGGTATCGCCTCCGGCGCCATCGTGGCCGCCAGTCGTCCCACCCAGCCATAGGCATCGCCGCTATGCGGCGCCCCGGTATGCCAGTACGCCATGGACGTGAAATGGGAAAACGAAGGGTTCTCGTAACCGCAGCCGTGCACGATCGCAAGCTTCTCTTCGCGCCACAGACGCTCTAAGCCTTTTAGCCCGGGATTGAGACCGAAGTGATCGTCAAGTTCAAGCAAGTCCTCGCGTTTGATCCCCAATTTCGGACGGTGGCGGTAATAGGCATCATCGCCGAAGGGCACCACCGTATTGAGGCCATCGTTACCGCCGGATAGCTCAAAAACAACGAGAATGGGATGATCGGATTCTGCCCCAAGCGAGTGCCGCCAGCCGCCAAGAGAGGACAACGCGGCCAAGCTTGCTAACCCTTTCCCTAAAAAATCTCGTCTGGTCTCCATCGCCTTTAACCTAACTGATACTCGGGGCGGGACAACATGCCGTGCAACAGCATACGCAGGGGTTCCTCAAGGAACGACCGTGCGGCGAGCACATCTGAGCTACCGATGAGTTCTTCAAAGTAAACGGCGAACTGATTGCGAGCCGCTTCTTCAAGGGGGACGGCAAAAAAACGATCAACAAAATAATCCACCACCGCTCTGGGTGTCGCAAGCTCCGCGTTCGTGATCATTTCCGTGAGCCGCACCCGGGCCGTATGCCGCGGTGTCGGTTTCACCCGTTCTATGGCTTGCTGCCAACCCCGGTAGCTGCCGTAGCGCGTATTGAATTCCTCTTCACGATCAACGTCGTTCGACATCGACATCATGCCGGCGCTGGCATCAACCTCATAATCGGCTGGCATCGTGGCAGTCGCCATATCGTGTCCATCCCGCAAGCGTTTATGCACGGCTAATATTTGATAGCCGGTGGGGAAACCTTCGGCGTGACGGTCGGGCGCCACAAAGCCGATATTGGGTAGCAAGGTGTCGAGGATGAAATTGCCGCGCTCGATAAGCAAGCCCGGCGTGATCCAGCCGCGACCCTCACCCCAACCAGCCACGGTCGGCGGATGCATCAGCCGTTGGCCAAGCGCCTGGGTAACGACGTTGAAGTCTGGTATCCCAGGGGCGGCCGCTAATTCGAGTTTACGATAGGTCGAGATGACTAATTCGACCGGGCCTTTGATATGGCGGCCAACAGTTTGCGCTGAGTAAAAGTCCTCGGAAAGAAAGATTGTTTCCACTAGATCCGCGATGTCGTAGCCAGAATCACGAAACCTTGCGCCGAGGGCGGCTGCTAACTCCGGTCCAATATCTTCGCGGGCAAAGAAGCGATAGATCTTGGTCGCTAAAAACGTCGCGGTAACCTCTTGCGCCAGTATGATGTCGATCACGTCGACACCGTCTAACGGCCCTTTGCGTCCAAGCACCTGCTTGCTCGTCGCATCATGTTCGTTGGGCTTGACGATAAAATTGAGCCCTGCAAAATTCCAACCCGTGAAGGCACGCGCCGCCTCGCGAATGTCCTGTTCCGAGTAGTTTCCTACCCCCATCGTGAACAATTCCATGATCTCGCGCGCGAAGTTCTCGTTCGGTGAACCCTTGACGTTAACGCCAGCGTCGAGGAAGGCCAGCATTGCCGGATCCTTGGCGACACCAATCAGCAAGTCGCGGAAATTTCCTAAACCCTCACGATGGAACAACGTGAGTTGTTGATGCATTTTGCGGTAATCGCGAACTTTATCCTCATTGGTCGCGAAATGACCGTGCCAAAACAAAGCCATCTTTTCCTGCAGCGGGCGCGGTGAGGCAACCATGCGATTAGCCCACCAATAGACCACCCGGTCGGTTTCCAGGCGGCTTGCTCGCAACCAGTAAAAAAACTTGTTTACGATGGGCTGCATGGGGCGATTACCTGAGGGTTTGACCTTTACCCCCAGAGCGTGGCCTTGCTTGGCTGCGAGCGCCGTGGTTGCGGGCCGGCTCGGTGGGAACGGGTCTAGGCCCTCATCGAAAACTCCGGAATGCTCGAACTCGGCGAGTTCGAGCGGCAGTTCAGGTGCGCTTTCGAAGTGGACCAGCCGCGCGACCGCACGTTGCGGTGAGAGGCGGGCAAATTCTTCGATTTCTGCTGGAGTCGCCCCAAATCCCGCCCGCTCCAGTAAATGTTTTGCTTGCTCGCTGCCCCAGCGATCGGCGTCTATCGGGACAAGCGAGTTCACCGTGTATTGCGCATGCACGCTCAGCGCTGAGCTGAGCACCAACAGTAAGATAACGGGTTGTAGTCGGCCTTCTATACGCACCATGTCCCCTCTCTACAAGGTGTACCAAGTGCAGTATATAGGTGAATCACGCTTTGTACCGAGCACGAGACCGCCGTTGCATCGCCCACCTAAAATCGCCAGGATTTGGCAACTGGTGATAACCGGACCCAAGCATGCCCATTGATCCGCAATGCCAAATCCTTATAGATGCTGCCAATCAAGCGGGTGGGGCGCCTTTCGAGGCGGCCGACATCATGGCAATACGCGACGCTTATGCCAAAACAACGGCGCTCTACGCGCACCCAACGCCGGATCTCAAGAGCGTGCGCGACCACAAGTTTGATGGCCCCGGTTCAGAGCTTCGAATACGACACTACACCGCGCATTCTGACTTGGGCGCGGCCGTGTTGTTCTTGCATGGCGGCGGTTGGGCCGCAGGCGATATCGACACCCATGATCATGTGTGCCGCTATCTGTGCGCGAAAAGCGGCGCGGCGTTTTTCTCGCTCGACTATCGGCTGGCACCTGAAAACCAATTTCCAGCCGCGCTCGACGATGCCAACGCTGCACTGAGCTGGCTGCATGCACATGCCGATAAACTCGGGTTCGATGTCGCACGATTGGCGATCGCCGGAGACTCGGCCGGTGGCAACCTGGCAGCAACTGTGACCCTGCTCAATCGCGACAGCGGCGGCCCGAAGATTCCTTTTCAGCTGCTCATCTACCCGTCTTTGAACTTTCATGCCGACAACGCTTCGATGCGCGACAATGGAGAGGGATATTTGTTAACGCGAGCAGCGATGGAGCGATTCATCGAGCTGTATCTCTCAGACCCCTCGTTGGCGGACGATTTCCGGGCCTCGCCACAGCGCGCCAATCACCACGAAGGTTTGCCTGCCGCATTCGTGATGAGCGCCGAGTTCGACCCCTTGCGCGATGAGGCATGCGCGTATGCCGAAACTTTGAACGCCGCGGGAGTCAGCACGGAATATAAGTGTTACCCCGGAATGATCCATGGATTTTTGCGCATGGGCGCTAAAGTCGATTTGGCGCTCACCGCGCTCGATGATGCCGCGCATCGGCTGAGCGAAGCATTGCACGCATAAGGAGGCCACCATGATTGTTGATCACCGGACCTACACGATTCAGCCAGGCGCAGTCCCAAAATTTCTGGAAATCTACAAAAGCAAAGGATGGCCAATTCAGCAGGAGTATTTGGGCGATTGCGTCGGCTGGTATGTCAGCATGGATATTGGCCAGCTCAATCAGATCGTGCACATGTGGCGTTTTAAGGACCTCAACGATCGCGCAGAGCGTCGTTCACGAATGCAGGCGGCTTCGGGGTGGAGCGAGTATTTAGCAACTGCCACGCCACTCATACAGCACATGGAGAACAAAATCCTGTCGGCCGCGCCTTTTTTCGATGGTGGCTAGCTGAGCATCTGACCCGGCGCCTCAGCGGACCAAAGCCGCGCCATTGGTCAACGTCTGCGCGGCGGAGCCCGTGACCGTTTGCAAAATGACTTGTTGCCGCTGGTCAACGAGGCTTCTCTGGATTGTCGCCGTTGTGGCTTGCTGGATTGCCTGCAGTTGTCTCGTTTTAATATCCACAAGCTGGGCGCGCAAATTCTCTTGAACTTGAAAGCTGGCTAGATTTCGCGTCGCCAAGGACGCTGTTTGGGCCGCCTCCAAACCGCTACCAGTTAGCCGCTCGGAAACCCGATCAGCGACGATGTTATTGGCGAGCGTACTGGGGGTGACCTCAGGGAGGTCGAGCGCAAGATTGGCTAAGTTTTGATTGACAGTGGCAATTTGTAACGCCATGTCGCCTTTAATTTCAGGCAGCACGACATCGCCCGCGACATTGGTTGTAATACGCTGAACAACGGCCGTCTCGATACGCTGTTGCGCGACTCCCGCGACCAATGCGGGTGCAAGTTTTTGTTCGGCCTGCCGATGCGCCTGCGCACCGGCTTCGGTGTGACCTTCGGAGACTGCTGCCGCCTCTGTGGGCGCGCTGCTCGTCAAAGCATTGGTGTCGTTTGCGGTCTGACTGTCGCTGGCACCCTCATCTGCGTTTGCGAGCCGTTCGCGCTGCTGAATTTCATGACGAACAAAGTTCGGATGGAACGGAACGAATTGGGGTATTGCAAAGTTATCTCGCACGTAGGCCGATTGCCCCACGGGCACATCTAAGACGCCCGCGACATTCTCGACAAAAATCAGACCCTCGGTCGTTTCGACGTGCAATCCCGCCGCGTAACTTTCACCGTTCACATCGGCGCAAATCGACTGGCATACGAGGACGTTGTAGGCGGTACCTCGTATACCAATGGTGGCGTATTCAGTCTGTAGCCGATAGCGCTCCTGGCGCGCGTGACCGATCGCACCGCTGATCGCTCGCAGACCGCCTTTAAGGAGTTTGAAAAGCGCCCACTCCTCACCGTCCTCCGAACCTTGAAAACGGTACTTTTCAATTTCGAATGTTGAAAAAGGTTGGAGCGCGATCAGACCGCCGTCGTTAAATTTGACATGGACTATCCCGTCACCCGTAACCAAAGTATTGCCCGCAGCCACGGAGGTTCCGACCTCCTCTGAGAGCGTTTCGCCACCGCTTCCATAGTGGGCCACTGAGCCTATGCTCAAAACGATCTTGCCGCTTCCTTCGTCCGCAAAAGCCGGATTGAAAATCGCCCACCAGAGTGTGGCGAAGAAAAACATAGGTTTCATACGTGGGCTTGTCATCGTGTTATTCACCGTAAGCTATCCGCGTTTCATGACGCTTTGTTGCCAAAGGCCGTCCAGGCCGTGATCGACATCACAAGAGCGATTTTGCGATATCTAGTTAGTTTTAACGGGCAACCCTGGATTTGGTTGACAAAAGCGCAAGCGCACTAGAGTTTGGCCCAAGGCAATTTGATTTTTTAATAACCAGTTGGCGATTTCAGGCATCAAAACGTAAACTTCGGTCACAAGGGGCGCTATTTTTCTCGGCCCACCAGACTTAGGAGGTCTGCCATGCAAATCGGTACGATTGGTTTATTCCAAAAGCGCGGTTACGACGACTCGATGACCGACTCTCAGGTATATAAAGAAGAGATGGCGCTGGCTCTTCAACTTGAAGGTCAAGGATATGATTCGCACTGGTGCGTTGAGCACCACTTCGAGGATTATTCCTTCTGCCCTGACAACACCGTTTATCTGTCGCATCTGGCGGCGAAGACAACCCACCTCAAACTCGCAACCGGCGCTGTAATTGTGCCTTGGAACGTTCCTCTGCGAGTGGCTGAAAAGGTCGCCTTGCTTGACGAATTGTCGGGCGGTCGTGTCATCTTCGGCATGGGCCGCGGCTTGTCTCGGCGCGAATACAATCAGTTCGGCATCGATATGGATACCTCTCGCGATCTATTCGACGAGGCCGCACCGATGATATTGGAAGCCTTGGAGAGTGGTTACATTGAAGGTGATGGGGCACACTTCAAGCAACCCCGCGCCGCGATCCGGCCGGCCCCAACCCGGACTTTCAAAGGCCGCACCACGCAGGTCGCGATGTCTCCCGATTCTGCGCTTGAAGCAGCCACTCATGGTGCGCAAATGATGATCTTCAATCAGAAAGCGATTGAGGACCATGAAGCGGATTTTGCGCCTTATCGCGCGCGCTTCAAAGAACTTCACGGTCGCGAAGCGCCGCCGCCGTTGATGGCCGGGATCACTGTGGTTCACGAAGACGCTGGCAAAGCCGAGGAACTCGCGCGCAAACATATCGCCGGGTATCTAATGACGGTGATGCACCACTACGAACTCATGGGTGAGCATTTCAAATCCGCCAAAGGCTATGAAGCCTACGGTGACGCGGTCGACGTTATGAAGGAAGCCGGCCTTGAAGCGGTCGCCGAGGCGTACATGGATTCGCAGGCCTGGGGTACCCCGCAGATGGTGCTCGACAAACTTAACGCTTGGCGTGAAGTCGTCGGTGATTTTGATTTGATTTTTGGCTTTCGCGCTGCTGGCTGTAAGTTCGAAGACGCGGAGCGTTCGCAACGTTTGATGGCGGAAAAAGTAATTCCGCAGCTTCGCCGCTGGGATTCCGCGAAGGCGGCCTAAGTCGATCTGCTTCGCCCTCTTTGCGGAGGGCGGGGTGCTTACCGGTCGAGCAACATGTCTATCAGTTTCGCACGGCGTTCGGGCGTTACCGAACGTCGTGCGGCGTAGCGCACATGAGTATCGGCACCCGCCGCGCGGCTTAGCTGGATCCCCCACAGCGCGTCTATCTCATTGGGGAGCAGCGAATAGCGCATATCAACCACAAAATCAGCGCGCCCCCGGTCCATCGCCAAATAATCATTTGAAAACCATCGAAACCGCTCGATGTCGCGCGCTTGCTGCGATTTCAAATCGAGCCACGGCAAATCGCGTGCAATATCTAGTTTGGCGACCGAATCGCCAGGATATACACGATGACCGAGGGGACCAACGCGCACCGCATCGACATAAAATCGATCTTCGTGAAGATAAACAATTTTCCATAGCAGAATATTCGCGAACGCCGGTTTAGCTTCCAAGCGCGTCGGTTGATGGCCGCGCGATGCACTGATCTCGAAGCCGACATTCACCGCCCGCTGATGTTGGATAAACCCCAGCAGCAAGTAGCCCAGCATCCAAACCATCGCGATGCGCGCTAGATTTTTGTTGGCGAAAATGGCGCTCGCTGCAACCAGCAACAGCGCAGGAATCGTGAACAGCGGATCGACCACAGAAACCGAATTCCACGCAAAGCGCGTATAGCTAAACGGCCAGAGCAACAAAGTCCCATAAGTTGTGCAGGCATCAAGGAGTCCATGTGTCGCGTAGCCAACGGTCGTAAATAAATAGGTCTCACGCAATGCCAATCGATGCCGCCATAGAGGATGCAAGACGAGCGCGCAAATAAGTCCGCCGAGGGGGATGAAAAAAAGGGAATGGGTGAACTGGCGATGAAACTCCAGCGCCAATAGCGGATCGGTGTCCGAGCGGATAAAAATATCTAGATCGGGCGCCATACCGCCGACCATGCCGCAAAGAACCGGGATCCAACGATATTTAGATCGAACAGACTGGGAGGCGCTCGCCCCGAGCGTCGCTTGGGTTACCGGGTCCACATTGGATCATGTTTTACGCAGGGTGGATGGTAAGATCATACGGCATTTGGGGCTTAGCCCAACACGGGAGATTTTGCTATGGGTATGGTGGCGGATAAAAACTGCGTTGATATCGGAATTCTATGCGGCGATATCAACGAAAGTTTGAAATTCTATGAAGGACTGCTGGGCTTGGAAAAAATCGAAGAGATGCCAGTCCCCTTTGGCACGATGCACCGCTTGGCCTTTGGAGACAGCTTCGTCAAGCTCATAGACCCCGACCAAGTCCCGCCCGTCGGCGACCTCGGCTTAACCAAATCCCTGGGCTTTCGATATCTGACGTTCCAAGTCGGGAATATCGACGAGATGTGCGATGCCTGCGCCGCGGCCGGCGTCGCGTTTGAAATCGAGAAGGTTGAACTGAAGCCAGGTGTAACCATAGCCATGGTCCGCGATCCCGACGGCAACGTGATTGAATTCGTGCAGCGCGCCTGATCACCGTCTCCCACGCAATGTCGACGTTTGAGATCGAGCTCACCAAGATTGGCGAGACCGTGTGCCACGTTCGAATAAACGGGCCGCTTAGCTTGGAAAATGCAACCTCCGCCCTCCGCACAACTTGGCAGCACGACGATTTTTTGAGCAGCGACTGCGTGATTTGGAATCTCTTGGAATGCCCCGCCTTGCCTGACTTCAATGTTCTAATTTCATTAAGCAACCTTTCCCGCAAAGAGCGGCCAGCGGACGGTCCGCAATATGTTGCATTCGTTGCGTCGAGTCTCGCCGGGCCGCTCGCCCAAACTTTGTCGGGCTTCAGTAAGCGATTAGCGCTCAATGTTAGGTTCTTTGGAACGCTTACCAACGCTATCAAGTGGTTTCGCGAGGAAAGTGTTAGCGCGCAACCATGAGCCGCTGGCGACCACCTGGCGAGCGGACCCTGCCGTACATTACGGCAGCCGGTTTCTGCGCATTAGAACAAGAGCTGAAAGAAATCTGGGTAAGACGCCGGGACGTTGTTTCTCACCTCGCGGCGGCGGCGGCAGAAGGTGATCGATCCGAGAACGCCGAATACATCTACCGCAAAAAAGAGCTTCGCGAGCTCGACCGCCGCATTCGCTACCTACAGAAACGGATCCCTGATCTTAAAGTTGTAGATGAAGCACCCGCGGACCCCGACAAAGTCTTCTTCGGTGCGGTGATCGATCTCGAGGATGAATCGGGAGAGACTTCAAAATTGCGAATTGTTGGTAGCGATGAAGCAAACGCGGGCGCTGGTCTGATCAGCGTCGATTCACCGCTCGCGAAAGCTAGTTTGGGCAAGTCGATCGACGATGAAATCAAAGTCACTATCGGGGATTCGCAAAAATCATATTGGGTCGTGGCGGTCGATTACCCTTAGGCCATGCTCAAGTTAGACGTTCGACAAACCAATCTCTAACATCTTTTATTTGCGGGGCGACAACCTCGTGTTGGCCCTTATAACTTACAAACTCAGCCGGATAGCCCATCTCGGTGAGCAACCGGTAGCTGTCTTGGCCAAACTCGATAGACACCATCGGATCCATGGTCCCATGCTGTATCAGAATGGGTAGCTCGCGGTTAGCGGGATTCGGCTCAATCGTCGAGGCGGTCGCGAAATAAGTCGACATCGCAAGCAATCCGGCTAGGGGTTTAGAGAACGACAGCGCCATCTCGAAACCAACGGCGCCGCCTTGCGAAAAGCCCGCGATAATGATCCGCTCCGCGGCGATCCCGCGCGTTATTTCCTGGTCCGCGAGTGCGGCTACTTGCGCGGCCGAAGCTCGAAGCTGGGTTTCATCGACCTGCCGGCCGAGTTCCAAGGAGCTGATGTCATACCAAGCGGGCATCACCATGCCTTGGTTGATGGTGACCGGAATCGCCGGCGCGTGTGGGAAGATGAAACGGATACCGAGCGTATCGGGTAGTCGCAACACCGGCACGATGGGTTCGAAATCATGACCATTGGCCCCCAAGCCGTGCAACCAAATCACGGTCGCGTCGATATTGTTACCCGTTTCGACTTCAACATACTGAAGAGAATCCACTTGCTATCACCGAAGATCTAAATCAACGGCATTATAATCGCGGCTTACAACAAGGGTTTGTCAGGAGACTCAATTGGCAGCAGACACATTAGCGGGCCCGGCCGAAGCCGTCGCCGCAGCGTTAAAATCCGCCCAGCAAACCGTCGCCGTTGCTGAGTCTTCGACAGGAGGTCTGATCTCAGCACGCTTACTCGCCGTCCCCGGCGCCTCGGCCTATTATCTTGGGGGCTCGGTGATCTACACGATGGAAGCGCGAGGGCAACTACTGGCAATGAGCCGCACCGAGCTTAAACGCTATGAGCCGTTAACCGACGAATACGTGAGCCGCTGCGCTCGGGCGATACAAACGCGCCTTGACGCGACCTGGGGACTTGCCGAGTTGGGTGCAACCGGACCAGCTGGAACCCCATACGGACATCCGCCAGGGATCTGTGTGCTCGCGGTGACAGGCCCGGTCAACCTGACCAAACGCATCGAAACGGGCCCCGGTGATCGCGAGGCGAATATGCAGCGCTTTTGCAATGAGGCCTTTGCACTTTTCAATCAAGCGCTAGGCGGAGCGTAAGCCGTGGACGATGAGTTCTGGCTGAACAAATGGACGACCAATGAAATCGGCTTTCATGAGCCTGAGCCCCATCCCTGTTTGGTTGCTCACTGGGACAAACTCGCGCTCCCGCGAAACAGCATCGTGTTCGTACCATTATGCGGGAAATCCAATGACATGCGATGGCTGGTCGATCAGGGCTATCGCGTCGTCGCAGTGGAATTAAGTGACCTTGCCTGCCGTGCGTACTTCGAGGAGAACGCCATAGATTTCGAGGTTGTGGAACACGGTCCGTTCAACATTTATGAAAGCAAGGAATGCAAGATCTATCAGGGTGATGTCTTCCGGTTGCAAAGCAATCATTTGGCCGGAGTCGCGGCGATTTACGACCGCGCCGCGCTGATCGCCCTTGATCCTGCAAGCCGCCAACGCTACAGCGAATTGCTCGATCAACTAACTCCGAATGCCAAGTCACTGACCATCACCGTGCACTATGACGAAACGATATTGACACCGCCGCCGTTTATCGTGCCGGACGATGAAGTCCGTCAACGCCATATTGCCCGCTCGCTGGAGTTTCTCGGCGAAACCGAAACTCAGGTAAAGGGTGAGCCCGCAACGGAGCACAGTTTTTTGATTCGCTAGAATCTCGCCACTGAGTTACGCGGCGGCCGCGACCAGGCCACCAGCTCGCCAACGTCGGATTAAGAACCCCGCAATGAGGAGATTGAGTAGGTTCCATCCGATCCCGTGAATAAAGGCGATCGAATAGCTACCAGTCCAATCAAAAATCTCTCCTGAGGCCCAGCCTCCAAACGCCATGCCCAGCACCGTTCCGAGAACCACGATACCGGTTCGCTGCCCGGCTTCAGCGGGTGGGAAAAACTGTCGAATGATGAGGGCATAACACGGAACGATACCGCCTTGGAACAACCCGAATATCGCCGACACCGCGTACATGGACATCAATCCTTGTGCGGGTAAGAAAAACGTGAGCGCGAGACACTGCAAAGCAGAGCTGATCATCAAAGTCCGCAGTCCGCCAATTCGATCGGCGATAGCACCAAACGTAAAACGCGACACAATCCCGCAGGTGAGCATCAGCGAGAGCATTTCAGCACCGCGCGCCGCGCCGAAACCAAAGTCGACACACATTGAAACCACGTGCACCTGCGGCATCGCCATCGCGACACAACAGCCGACACCGGCTATAAACAATAAATTCGTCAGTGCCGCCGGGGTTAAGCCGAGTTCACTCGACGGAATATACGCGTTTTGCGGCGCTTCCTCGCGCTGATCTTCCGCCTCCCGTTGACGACGCAAAATAAATGAGAGCGGCAACATAACCACCAAGCACAGGACACCGATGGCGAGGTAGGTGGAGCGCCAACCCGAAGCCGCAATCATCTGCTGCGCGATAGGCGGCCATATCGCCCCGGCAAAATAATTGCCGCTTGCCGCAATCGCCACCGCGACGCCACGGCGACGATGAAACCAGTGAGAAACATCCATAAGTATCGGCACGAAGGTCGCCGAGATGCCTGTACCAACGAGCAAACCATGAATGATGACAAAGCCCATGTAGCTATTCGCGAATCCAGCCCACAGATAGCCCGCAACGAGAATTAGCGTGCCCACGATCGTGGAGAAGAAAACACCCCTACGATCGGCGACCTTCCCCATCACGATGCCCCCGAAACCAAACCCCAGCATAATCAGCGTGAATGGTAGCGACGCTCCGCCACGGTCGATCCCGAATTCGGCCTGCAGTGCGGGCATGGTCACCATGATGACGTACATACCCGATGAACCCGTAGTCATTAACGCTAGAGATCCCAGCATCCGGCGCCAGGCATAGGGCGAATCGATCCGATACGGGCTGGACGTAGTTGCGCGCGAATCACTCATGGCGGGAGACCGGTGGAAGCTGCGGCATTGTACGCATTCAGGCACACAATGAAACGCAACCGCCGCCGCAGCCGGCTTTTGATGGAAGAGATAGGTTTTGAGTTCTAAGCTTAACCTGGGACTTCAACGCTGGAGTTGTGATGACACCATCTGAAATTCAAGCCGTTCTCGGCTGGAGCATTATTATCAACTTTGGATTTTTGACATTGTGGTTGCTTATTTTTAGCGCCACTCGCGATGGGGTCTACCGGCTCCATACGCGCTGGTTCAACTTAGCGCCTCACCGCTTCGACGAAATTCACTATCGACTGCTGGCGCAATACAAACTTGCGGTGGTGGTGTTCTTCGTGGTCCCTTATGCCGCTTTATGCATCGTCTAGGCGTGCCACCACATTGCGACCAATAACGCGCCGCTTGGCGATGTCTTCAAAGGCTTGCGGAAGCGCCTCGAAGGGAAATTCCCGATAAATGGCCGGCTGCACCGCGCCCGTGTCGGCGTACTCAAGTAACGCCTCGTTAACCGCCGCGCCTCCGACTGGATTTAAACGGCCATACTCACCGGCCCTGACGCCGACAATCGAAATTTGTTTGATTAATGCGTAATTCACACTCGCTTGCGGGATACGCCCGCTCGCGAATCCGATCACGAGTAGCCGTCCAAACGGCGCGATACAGCGCATCGATTCGTCAAACACATCGCCGCCGACCGGATCAAATATCACATTGGCGCCTTGACCGTCGGTGAGTTCCTTAACTGCGTCGCGAAAGCGACCGTCAGTAGCGGTTACACAAAGACAATGATCGGCGCCCCGATCTTTGGCAGCCGCCAATTTCGCTGCCGACGACGCCGTAGCTATCACCGTCGCGCCAAGCGCCTTGCCCAGTTGGACCGCCGCCAAACCGACACCTCCAGCGGCACCATGAACTAACAATGTCTCGCCTTGGACCAATCCTCCGCGAACCACCAAGGCGACGTGGGCGGTTCGGTAAGCGGTTAGGTAGGTGGCACCTTGCGCGAAAGAAAATTTCTTTGGCAGGGGTAGAAAAAGAGCGCTGTCGGCTGCGACAAATTCCGCATATGCGCCGAGGCGCACATGCCCCATGACCTTAGTTCCGACAATCAGCTCGCTATGAGTGCTTTCACGAACCACGCCGCTGATTTCGGCACCGGGGATAAAAGGCAACTTGGGCTTGAACTGATATTTACCCTGCAGGGTCAGCATTTCCGGAAAGCCGATCCCTATCGCAGCGACCTCTACAACGAGTTGCCCACTGGTCGCCTGCGGTATTGGTACCTCGCGCGCCACCAAATCTTGGTGATCGCTGTAACGCTCACAAACAAAAGCTCTCATTGTTCGGATTCAGCGACTTGAAACTGGGCGCGCACTATCATGGTGGCGACTTGGGGGCAGGCACGGCGCGTCTACCGTGCCCGCCGCCATCTGGGTTTCAGTCATGATCCTCGATCCCGCAACTAACGGCGAGGGCGCTGCGATTTCAGCGAACAAAGCGCGCTGTATCACGAGTGTGGCACCTAATCCTGAAACGAAAACTGCAGGTTTAATGCCGCAGATAACTCCGCTATGGCCTGCGGCTCATGAACCACTTTAATAGTGGTCATACCCATCTGTCGGGCTGGTTTGAGGTTGATGCCTAAGTCATCGAGATAAACGATATTTTCTGGTGCAACAGCCAGCCGTTCGCAGGCCAGTTGATATATCCGCGGATCTGGCTTGCGCATGCCTTCTTTGCTCGATTCAATCACCAAATCGAAAAGGCTCATTACCGCGGCGTTGGCCGTTGCCCGCTCTTGTGTGCCAGCCATCCCGGGTCCCTCCCCGGCATTCGCGTTGTTGGTTAAACAAGCAATGGCGTAGCTGGCTTTACACTGCTTGAGGACTTGCACCATGCGCGGGCGTAGCTCGCCACCCAATAGCGGAATAACGTCGCGCCCTGGGATCCGATGGCCATCGCGCTCCGTTTCATGGGCAAACTTTTCATCGAACTGCGCTGCGGAGATTTGGCTCGATTCGAACTGTGCCCAGGCGTTGGTATGAGGGTCCTTGGCGTTGACGCTACGGATAAAATCCTTAGGGATCCCGTGTTCTTCTTCGTAGGTGTTAAAGGCATCGAACGGCGAAGTGGATATCACTCCGCCAAAATCCCAAAGTATCGCTTCGATAGCCATCGCATTAACTACGCGGCGTGCACTGCCGCGGTGAGTTCATCCCAGCGCTCAAAATTCCCCTCGTTACCCATCGACATGTAGAGCGAGATACGATCGAGGACGCCGTCACAACGCGCTCTTAGTTTTTGACCGATCTGCGCGGGCGGGCAGATTACCGCAAGTTCCTCCACGAGCGCGTCCGGGACCAATGCGGCCATCTCACTGAACTTTCCTTCACGCATCAACGCATTTAAGGCTTTCTGCAGCTCGTTGTAGCCGTGATATTCCAACACCGCCCGGTAGTTTGGCGTACTTCCATAAAAAGCAACTTGCTGACGAACCGTTTGCTCCATTGCGCTTCGCTCTTGCTCATCCTCGCCGGTAATTACAAAGACCGGTGCGTAAAGAACAAGATCGCTGACCGCTAAACCGCGGGTTTTGGCGCCTTCATCAATCGCCGGTCGCACGACATCGGTTAGGTAGGCGCGCGAGTGCATCGGGTGAACATGGAAACCGTCGCAAACCTCGCCGGCCGCGCGGCACATGCGGGCATTCACACCGGCGAGATAAATCGGTATCTCGGGATGGTCGATAGCGCCAGGCTCAAAGAAAGGATTCATTAATTTAAACTGATAGAACGGGCCTTCGTAACTTGGCCTCGTGCCGTTTTGAAAGTTATCCCAGATCGCTTTAATACATCGTATGTAGTCGGTGATCCGTGCTGCTGGCTTATCAAATGGCATGGAAAACCGGCGTTCGATATGGGCACGCACTTGGGTGCCAAGTCCCAAATGGAAGCGGCCGCCGGAGTGGGCCTGCAGGTCCCAAGCGGTTTGCGCCATCGCGAACGGCGAACGACCAAAAGCCACCGCAATATTAGTCCCTAACTCCAACGAACTGGTCGCCGAGGCGGCGTACGCCAACGGTAAGAACGGATCGTGCGCCGCTTCAAAAGTCCAAACGCAATCAAATCCCTGAGATTCGCTTTGCTGAGCGCGGGTGGCGACCTCTGCAGGTCGTCCAGGCGGCAGGAGAGTGTCAATTTTCATCGTTAAATACTCTTATTAGTATGACGCAGTGCACGGCGCTGGCGCGGGCAGTTTAAGTGGCCATCACCATGCTTGCCAAGCAACGGAAGACAGCAAACGAGGCCCTTGGGATCACGCTTGAATCTTCTATCCCAAGGGCAGACAATTGAATGCTACCTACAGCTACTCAGGCTATTTTTCTCGGGGGGACTTACCAATGAATCCACTTGATTCCATTCCAGCAACGATCGCCGCAGGCGTTGTTCTTGCCGTAATTCTTGCCTATATCGCACGCGCGATTGCCGGCGTTTAGACCAACGGTTACAAATACAACAGGGGAGATCGTAATGGATATTGTAATGTTAGATCGCTGGTTTCACATCATAGCCGGCGTGCTTTGGATTGGGCTTTTGTATTACTTTAACTTCGTGCAGGTACCAAGCGTGGCTCAGGCAACAGCCGACAGCGACGGACCGGGTCCGGCAGCGATTAACAAATATGTCGCGCCACGAGCGCTCTTGTGGTTTCGATGGGCGGCGCTTGCAACTTGGTTGAGTGGCGCGCTCTATTTGATTTTGGCACCAGCGCACAACATCGTTACCGCTTTCACACTGGGGATCGGAACGGGCAATCTGCAGGCCACCTGTATCGGTATGGGGGCCTGGCTTGGAACCTTCATGCTTTTCAATGTTTGGGTGCTCATCTGGCCCAATCAGAAGAAGATCCTTGGCTTCGTCGAAGCTAGCGATGACGAAAAAGCGAAGGCAAAACGGACGGCTTTTCTTGCCTCGCGGTCAAACACCTTAATGTCGATCCCGATGTTGATGTTCATGCATTCCGGTGCTGGCTACCCGTTGCCCTTTTAATTTGAGGATAAAAACGTTGTAAAGCCCGGTTTGCCCCGGGCTTTTTTCTTTGTGGAGAAACCTATGGCGACTCGCGACCATCCCCATGCGCAAACCATCCTTCGGTATTACCAAGGGTGCAACACAGGCGACGTGGATTTGATGAAGTCCACGTTCACCGACGACGTCGTTCATTACTTCGTCGATCTAGAAGCCGTCAGTGGCGCGGATACCTTGGCCGCGCTGTGGCAACGCGCGGCCAGCAAAACGAAAGCGAGTTGGCATCTTGATCACATCATTGTCGAAGGCGACGAGGCGGTTATCGAGTGGACCATGCGCTGGACGCCCAAAGGACTCACTGTAGAAGAGATCCTGCGCGGCACAGAGTGGTATCTGTTCGAAGACGGACTGATTAAGGAGATTCGCTCCTACCACAACAATTTTCATCTTGCGGACCCCAGTAATTTTGAGCTCAAAGGGTTTGATTATGCTCAACGCACTTACACGCTTGCCTGAGGTCGTCGCGCGTGCCGCGCTGCTTTACGCCTGGCTGGCGACGCCCGCTTACTGCGATCCGCTTCATATTTTGCTAACCAACGACGATGGCATAGATTCGATCGGCCTAACCAGTCTTGAAACTGCCTTGAGGGCAGATGGGCATCGGGTCACCGTGATTGCTCCAGCAGAACAACAAAGCGGCAGCGGCGCCAGTATCTCCACTCACGGCCCGATCGTGATCGATCAACGCGACGCATCACATTTCGCCATTGGCGGTGAACCCGCTGACGCCGTTTTGATTGGACTGCGACATGTGTTGCGCGACGACCCCCCAGATCTGGTCGTCTCGGGGGCTAACTTTGGTCAGAATTTGGGATTGGATACCAATATTTCCGGCACTGTCGGAGCCGTTATCATGGCGCTCCGGGAATCGGTTCCTGGGATCGCGATTTCGGTTGGGCTCGATTTGGCGGAGCGCAACGCGGAGCCTAGATTTCCAAGCACCCTTGCCACCTTCCCGCAGGCAGCCGCCTTCACGGCCGCATTGATCAAATCACTGAGCTCGCGCAGCCGATCGCTGTTACCGCGCGGAACCGCGTTGAATATTAATGTCCCTGCGACCCCTACACCGAAAGGGAGTCGGTGGGCGGCGCTTTCCAATCGCGCTGGGTGGAGTTCCGACTACGCCGCTGACGGTGAGGGATCGGTGGATCCGAGACTTATGTTCTCCGCGCAAGGCGCGGCGCCCGGCTCGGATTTGGACTTATTTACGCAAGGTTGGATCACCATCTCGCCCATCGATGGTCTACATACCGCCGAGGGCGCGATGATGGAACTTTCAAAACTACCGCTGCCCGAGGCCCACTAATCCTGCTCAAACAATTTGGGCGCTTCGGTTTGCACCTTGGCGTCGTTCGTCCAGTAGCGCTTCGCCCAAATTCCTTGGTATTCCTCATCTTCGAGCGGCATGCGCCAAGTCCGAACGTTCGCGCCATCTAAAGTAACCGCGCATAGGGCGCGTGGCTGATCGTCGGTACCATCGACGTAGCCCTGGGCGTCGTCAGCGGGCAAGTAGCGCTGGGCGATACGGCGATAGCGATCGCGCCACGCGTCGTCATCGCCAACCTCGTTCGTCACCGTGGCGGTGCCTCGGACCACCACCTTCCGATACGGTAGGTCCTGCTCGTCAATGCTCAGAGCGACCCGCGGATCATTGCGAATATGCTTCAGCCACTCCGAATGCTGACGCGGCGTAAACCAGATCTTACCCTCCTCGTGGATATACCAAATTGGCGTCACCAGCGGCGCACCGTCCGTATCCACCGTCGCGATATTCATAATCGTGCCGGGCTCTGCGAGGAAGCTATCTCGCTCCTCGTTATTCATTTTTGGCATGGTTCCCCTCCTCTTTGGACGAAGTATCGCGTTTTTGCGCGAATTTAGGCAAGGTCGGTGAAACGAAAACCATGCTCAAGCGGTCTCACAAGATATGTGGGATAAACAAAGTCGATTCACCGCGCTGGTCGAGGCTTACTCTGCAGATTTACACCGCTATGCCCAGTGGCTGTGTGGTGATCCGGAGGTCGCCGAGGACGTGGTGCAAGAGACTTTTACCCGCGCTTGGAAATCTCTCGATCGATTACGCGACCAACGGGCGGCGAAAGCGTGGTTGATTACCACTTTAAGGCGCGAAAATGCGCGCCGCTTCTCACGAAAGCAGTTGGACTACGCCGAAGTGCCACTAGACTTAGTACAGGCGGTAACAACCTATGACACATCATCTGACGCGTTCGCGCTGCGCAACGCTTTGGCACACTTATCAGAAGATTATCGCGAGCCCTTACTCCTCCAAGTTATTGGTGGCTTTTCGATCGACGAAATTGCAGAGGAAATGGAGATAACAACTGGTGCGGCTACCACTCGCTTGTTCCGGGCCCGTCAAAAAATGAAAGCGGTCCTTGAGGGAGACGAAGAAGGTTCCACAGAGGTTACAAAGCTATGAGTTGTCTCGAAATTAGACGCGCGGTGCTAGCCGACCCGAAGCGGATCTGCGAATCAGCAGCCGAACATCTTGCCGAATGCGATGGCTGTCGAGAATATGTCGCCGCGGTGCGCCAGGCAAACTCAAGCATCGAGCAGGCAATTAGGTTGCCGATCCCCGATGGTCTCGGCGCCAGGATACTATTGCGTCGCTCAATGGTTGAATCGCGCAAGAAATTGGCCGGCGCTTTTGGCCTCGCCGCATCAATCGTGCTCATGTTTGGATTGTGGTTCGGACAACCGGGCCCCACCGCCAGCGCAAAAACGGCGATTGAGTCCTATGCTGCCAATCTCATCGAGGTCTATAGAACAACGCCGCTAGATGATGAACGACTTGATGCCGTACTGAACAAAGCGGGTATCGAACTCGTCAAAAACGTTGGCGTAATATCAGCGGCGAAGCCTTGCATCATTAAAGATGGCACGGCCGCGCACTTAACGGTTGCCGGTAAGAACGGCGCCGTCACGGTAATCATCCTCCCGGAAATGGATGTGGAGGAAGCGGTCGAGGTGAAAACGGCCAGCGGCCTGATTGGTAAGCTGATGCCCTGCCCGCAGGGCAGCATCGCGATTATTGCCGCCCCAAACGAGCCGATCGAAGATGTGATCGCTCGCTTCGAAGGGGCGGTAAACTGGATTTGATCAGGCTTTAAGCAGGCTCGCAAACCACCACCGGGATCTCGCGGGGGGCGGCCGCATTCGCGTAATCGCTAAAGGGCGGATACATTTCCGACATTTGAGCCCAAATTTTTGCGCGTTCATCACCTGCGGCGATGCGCGTTTTTGCCTCGAATTCCTCGTTGGCAACCTTAAGCTTCACCGTGCCCTGTGCCTGAATATTGTGAAACCATCCCGGGTGCTTGGGATCACCACCCTTGGACGCGATGATCGCATAGCCACCATCAACCTTGCCGTACAACAACGGCATAATGCTTTCCTTGCCGGACTTTCGTCCCGTCGTGAACAGCAGAAGTGTTGGCAGGGGTCCCGGACCACCAGCCGGTGCGGAATCCCACATATGCCCAGCTTCGCCGTCGGCCAGATATTGCTCGCGATGCTGATGTATCCAGCCGCTAGTGCTGGCTTCGATAATTGGGTCACTCATTATTAATTGATCTCCTCGGAGCCTCAGATCCATAAAAGGACGAGCATGCTAACGCTAGGCGGTTTGGAATGCCATGCTAGTGCAATAGGAAATCACCGTAGGCGCGACTGCCATCGCCGGTGTCGATGGTCCCAGTTTCCGTCATTTGATTCGCACTAAGAATGCTCAAGGTGTTGCTAAACCAGTTTGCAACAAATACTTCGTCGAGAACCGCACTGTAGGCGATCCCTTCAGGGTAATCGCCAACCTCGATGTCGGCTTTCAACTGCCAATCCCCCCCACTAACAATCGACACCGTGGAGTCGTGCTGATTGGTGACGTAGTAGCGATTGCGTTTGGTGTCCTGGGCAATCGCGTAGGGGGACTCACGCACCGTAATACGGGCCTCAACTTCGCCTCGCTCCAAATCGATCACGGAGACGTCATTGGACTGCACGTTTGCCGTTAGCGCATAGCGCCCATCAGCGCTTATGGAGACCCCGAATGGCGCCCTACCGGTCGCCACCGTGGTAATCAACAAGCGCGTGCGAAGATCGTAGATCGACAAACTACTGTCGTCACGATTGGTAACCACCAACTTGCTGTGATCAGGCGATACGGCCAAGCCAGCGGGCACACGACCCGTCGGCAACTTGAACAACTGCGCCAGGGTTTTTGCATCGTAGGCCAGGACAACATCGGCATACCAAGACGCGACATAAAACCGCTCACGAGATTCGTCATAGGCGACGGCCAGCGGCCCGCCCGCCTGTTTGATCTTGGCTTGTACTTCGTGATTTTCGGTACCGATCACCCAAATATCTTCGCTGCCGGGATTGGTAATGAATACCCGCTGCAAATCTTTTGCAACCGCAACCCCCGCGGGGTCCTTACCGAGCTCTATCGTATTGACGACGCGCCTGGCACCAAGATCGATGACGGATAACGTATCCGCACCTTGATTGGTTACAAATGCGATGGGCTCAGCATGGCAAATCGGCGCCCACGCAACGCTTAGAATGCCGAGCCACAACCAGCTACTTTTCGACAAGTTCCTTGATACCGTTAAGGCCAGCGTCGTAGACGCCCTCGACGGCGGCTACGGCAGCAGCGTCGTTGAGATGCTCAGGCGGCTCGTTCTTCATATAACCCCGGTAGAACCCACCCCGCCACGTAACCGTTGATGTGCCATCGTCATTTCCCGCTACGCTCAGGAACGCCGAATAGGTGGTCACGGGCAACGCCGCCATGTCGGTCTTGGAAATTTTGTATTTAAGCGACATCTTCTCGGCATCGAATTTCTGCAGTTCTTCGAGAATTTGGGGTCCACCCTGTTCGCCCAAGGTGAGTGTTCGCTCGGTTCCGATCTCAGAACCCCCGGGCCCATCGCATTTATAAACGGCTGGATGCCACTTTTCTATCGAGCAGAAATCCGCGATCGCCGCCCACACCACATCTGGTGCCGCGGCGACAACAATCGATTTAGTGACTTTTTGTCGCGAAGGCCCGTGTGCGACTGCGATCTGCACAAAGCATAACAACATCAGAAAAAGTGACGATTTGAGGCGCATGTTTCCTTCCAATTCTTCGAACCATTCAGAAACTAATTCTATCTCAGGTCCGTCGCCCTTGATCTGTCCATCCGCTCACCCCATGCTAGGCGGGAGGCCAGAGCCATAACGATGCAACATCTACGTATTGTCGCGATCAACGCATGCGCTGTCGTCTTCCTTCTGGCTAGCGTCGAAATCGCGACCCGTGCCATATCTTGGGCGCGTGGTAATGGGTTCTTTCTCGCACTACACGAGCTCGATCCGTCCGACAATGCGGTTGCGAGTATCTACCGCTGGCATCCATCGACGGGTTTCACATTGCGTCCCAATAGCAACATCGAGGGCGGGCACCCCAATCAGGTCAGGAAATCCTTCCTCACCGTTAACGAGTACGGATTTCTCGCAGACACACAGCATTACTCGTACCTAAAGGAGACCAACGAAATCCGCATTGCAACCATTGGCGGCTCGACCACCGCAATGCTGTCTCTCAACTATGAGGATAACTGGCCTGGAATGATCGCTAACACCCTGCGCGCGACCCTGGGCCGCCGGATCAGTTTAATCAATGCAGGGACCCCGGGATTTGATACGTCGCAAAGCATCCCGAACCTTGCCCTTCGGGTTCTGCCGTTTGCTCCAGATATCGTGATCATCTACCACGCTTATAACGATTTGAAAGCGACAAGACCCGCGAACGGCTTCGCGCCCGACTATAGCCACATTCACATGCACCCCCATGGCGCCCACGCGAGACCGCCCGCCTGGCAGCGGCTGGCAAACATGAGCATGTTTTATGTGCGCGCACGTAACCGCAACAGAGGTGCCGAGGCACAAATGGCAAAAATCCAGGCAAATGGCTCACGCAGCGATATCGTTCCCGTATTGGCGATCGAAACCTTTCGCAGCAACTTGCGAAGTATGGTGGCCATGGCACAAGCCTCGGGTGCACGAGTCGTGCTGGTGACCTTCGCGACGCTCTACGGAACGCCCGAGCGATGGTTATCGGGTGAACGCCCGATGTCAGATTTGCAACGCGCGGAAAGCGCCGCCGTTCTTCAATTTGTTCCCGGATTGACGTTTCGCGGGGTTATGAGCGGATTACGTCAGTTCAACGCCGCGATTCGAGATATCGCGCGGGAGCGGCAGACGCTACTGGTGGATATGGCCAAACTCCTCCCGGAGAAGGAGGATTTGTTCATCGACCGAGTGCATTTTTCTGCGCAAGGTGCCAAACAGTTCGCGACTCTGCTGGCGCCGGTCGTTCTCGAAGCCGTCAGCGAGGCTCAGCACGCCAAAAACTAGCTGTCATAGATTCGATCACCGGCATCGCCGAGTCCCGGCACGATAAAACCGCGCTCGTCGAGGTGGGAATCCAACGCCGCCGTGAAGATAGAAACATCCGGGTGTGCAGCTTCAAATGCCCGCACGCCCTCTGGCGCGGCCAGCACGCACATCATGCGCAGTTGGGTCAAACCCTCGCGTTTCAAGCGCGTCACCGCATGTATCGCTGAATTCGCGGTTGCCAACATCGGATCGGCTAGCAGGACCAAGGCCTGGCGGTTGAGATTTTCCGGGAGTTTAAAGTAATACTCGTCAGCCTGAAGCGATTGCTCATCGCGCGCTAAGCCAATGTGACCTGCCCGGGCATGGGGCACCAAGTCCAAAAGTCCGTCGAGCAAGCCGTTTCCAGCGCGCATAATCGACACGAACACCAGTTGACTCCCCACCACGGTGGGCACTTCGGTCACGGTGAGCGGCGTCTCGATTTTGGTCTTCACCGTTGGCACATCAGCTAACGCCGCGAATCCCAGCAGCAGCCCAATCTCGCGTACCAATTGCCGGAACAGTGCGCTGGGTGTTCGGCGGTCGCGCAAGAGTCCTACTTTGTGCTGTAACAGCGGATGCTCAACCACTGTGAGGTTCGAAAAATTTGTCACTGCTGGCTTCCATCTTGATCGCGAAAACGAGGACCCGTTAACCCGGGAATGCTTGGCAGATTACCGCTACCCTCACCAATCACCAACTGTCCCTTAAGTCCCTGCTCCATGTGATGCGAAATATCGCAATGAACCAAGTAGGTGGCTCGACCACTAGGCACGATAAACACGCCCTCCTTTTGGTGACCACCGTTCACTTCCATGTGAAACATACCTTGCGGATACAAGTAACGAGGCAGCCCGTGCACCATCCATTGATGACGCACCTCATCGTCGTTGGTGAAAGAGACGGAAACTTGTGAACAAGGTGGGACCTGCCAAACGTGCTGATTGAAACCGAAGGTGCGTCCCGGCGCCGCGAACTTCCGGCCCACCACCACTTCAAGCCGCACTCGTTCAGAGATCTCACTGCAATCGCTCGGTAATTGGTCGTGATTCTCGTGCATCACCATGCCATACCGATCCATGGTCATCTCGTGGTGATGGTGATGATGGTGATGCTCGGCCAGTGGCTGGCAACAAAGGGTCACCAGCAAGCCCAGGCCAATGCTCAATCGCGCTGCCAAAACAACACCCAACCCGCCATCAGCCATAGGAGCGCAAAAAACGAAAACAGTGCGAAGCGAAAGCTTCTGTGCGAGCTTGGGCTTGTCACCGGCGCTTCGCCTAAGCCGTGCGGCATCATGGCAAAGACCGGAACATCGCCACGGTAGTAAGCCGGGTCGAAAAACGCGCCTAGGGATTGCTCACCGTGAACGGTCTTCGGCAGTCCACTGGCTTCCAGATAATCGTCATACACCAACATGCTAACGCCACCACCCGGTCCTATGCCGTTGGTCGTTACGGCACGCTCGCGATGATCGTGTAGCATCCAGGCGCCTGCGCCGTAGCTTTTTAACCCGTCGTTCTCGCTCGATAAGGCAAAGTCGGCGCGCTGGGCGCTGGCCATCCAGAATACATCGCGACGTTGCTCGTCTTTCAGTATCACCCCATCGCTGTGCGTCAGCGCGGGCTTGTGCCCATGAAAATGTAATGCCAGGCCCTCACCACCACCGTTAAGAACCCGCAGTTTCACCCTCTCCTCGGGCTTGAGAACGACCAGCGACTCACGCAATGTATACGGAAAGGAACGTCCGTTCAGCACGTAATACTCGGCAACTCTTTGGGTAATGTTGTACTCACGGTGGATTGATTTGGATATCAATCGTGGATCGGTCGCCGCCTTAATCCGGTCGTTGAGTTCCTTGTCAATCTCAAAATAATGGAGATCAAACTCTCTGTCGTACCGCTCGCTGACACCGATGGACCGCGCGCGTACACGGCCGCCACCGACATTCAACGTCTGCACCCAATTGTTGGGCCGATTCTCTTCGACAATGAATAACCCCTGCAAGCCCATGAGGATATGACTATGCGGCTGGACGTGACAGTGATAGAAGGCGGTGCCTGCTTGCCGGGGAGAGAGCCAATACGTCTTCGCGCCACCGGGTGGTACCGGATGTTCGGAGAACATTGGCACGCCATCGTTCCCCTCGCCTGCGGGTGTTTCAAAGGGATGGTCGACACCGTGAAAATGGATCGTGTGCGGCAAGTAGTGGGTATTCTCAACGGTCACCATCACCTCATCATCCTGCTCAACACGGATCGCGGGAGCGGGCAAACGAATCAGCCGATTTGCCTCTATCGATTCAAAATTGACCGTACTCATACCCCGCGACTTAGGAGCAAAGACCCACAAGCCAGGCGCGATACCAGGCGCGATCTCAAAGTAAGGTAAGGTCTCAGGCACATCTGTCGACCGGCCATTGAGTTCCATGATCTCGAGGCGAATATGGATGAGATCGGGGTCGCCATCGCCATCGCGATCCTCGCTCTTGTCCACCGCGTCTGGGGCCAGCAGGCCCTTCATGAGCGTTCCCATGTCAACGTTGTTAGTCCCTTTGACCGCAGCGGCAACTTCCCACGGGTTATCGGGTATACAGTCCTCGGTCGCGCTAATGTCGATCCCCTCGATGGTATGCGCTTGGCGCCAGCTCTCATACTCAGGGCGGCAGTGTTCTTCAACGACAAAGGGTTTTATTGCGACATCCTGGCTCGCTTGGGCTACCCGGTAGTTTCGTTCACCAAAAAGCTCGTGGTAGTCGGCCGCGAGCCGCGGTGAGAGCTGATGGCTTGGAAAATGAAGCAGCGCTGCCCACAGGCATGCGAGAAGGCCGATGGCATGCAATACCCGCCAAATCATCGCTAGGCAGCGGTCGCGGACTTGGGCTTGCTGCGGCCAAAAACAAAGTAAAAGCTGATCGTCAAAGCCAGCGCCACCGCGGGCCACAGCAACATGCGCCACCAGTCCCTAACGCCGACCGAAAACGGAAAGACAGAAACATACTCGCGCCCGGATTGATCGATCACGGTCATCACGCCAATGAAAGCACCCGGCGCTACAAAACTCAGATTCACGCTGAAGCTGCCGGTGGGGTAAACCGCATGTTCTCGATACATCAAGGTAGCCGATTCGATCGCCTGCTCGTCGCCTAAATCCTCGTAAGTGGCGTCGGTACCCGCGCCGCTGACGTCACGCACAATACGAAAATCGACGTCCATCTCACGGAGCGGGCGGCTGATGTAATCGAGGACAATGATGGCATCCGCCACCACCGGAATGTCCTCACAAAATTCCTGAGAGGCCCTCAATTGCGGTTGGTAACCGGTGAAGTGAGCTTTGTACGGCCCTACTTTGAGCACACAGGTATCGTCCTCAAGTGAGACCCCACCGTGGGCAGACGCGCCGCTAAGAGTGAACGCGAGGATCGCGACAGCGAGAGTTCGCACGATGTACTGTCCGGGGCTCGGTGACTTACTGGAATACGGGTAGCATTGGACCACCCACTTCGACGATTTCGCGGCTGCCATCAGGGCCATAGAAAAATAACAACCCAACGATAATGCTGTCTGGATCATTGATTAAAAGCGTAAGACGCTGCGTTTCCCAAAGCGCGTCCTCGGCGAATACCTTAATGACGTGACTGTCTCCCGGAGTCAGCGGCCCACCTTCTACCCGCAGTCCTTGCGGTGCCACTAAATCGTGGCTGTCGTGCGGTTCAACGCTCTGCACGCTTGGATTAATAAACCGCACGTTCGCGGTCGCGAATTCGCCGACTTCAACAACCTGATTCGAGTGATTGTCGACAGTCAATGTCATCTGAAAGCTGCGGCCCGGGATCCGATACGTTGCCTCCTCAAGCTTGACGTCGATGCTGCTAACCGGCGCTGGTTTTTCAGGGACATCGACTTTGGCGGTTCTCAGCGGTGTGGTGACCGGGTGGCGCGCTTCCGCCCACTGATAACCGCCGATGATGAGCACGAGCGTCACAGCGACGAAACCCGCGGCGACCTTACGGTCGGTCGCGGTGATGAGCTGATCGGGATCCTCGCCCGCGTCCTCAAGGGACTGAACCTCTCGGTAACGAGGAATCAACAACGGCCGTCGCCGAAACCAGTAGGCCAGCCAGGCACCGCCAACCAAGAACCACAGCAGATGCCAGCTGTAAACCACGTTGAGGTTGTAGGTTTCCAGATCGACCTCTCGACCGAACATGGTTTCTACCTTGTTGTCAAAAGGCTGCGCGCCCGGCTCAATCGTGATCCAGCGCCCTCCGCCGACCAAGGTTCCGGTGTTCAATACGTTAAGCACCGGGTGCACGTGAAACCGCCCGGTCTTACGCGCCTTCAAATCCATGGTGAATTCGTAATCCCGGCCGGTCTGCAAAGAAGTGGACTGCACCATGCTTACGCCATCAATTGTCGACGCCGTACGCACGAAATTAGGGCCTGATGAGCCGATATTAAGGAAGACCCGATCTTCAACGCCCGGAATATGATCGGGCCAAAATTTGGAAACCCGAAAACGGCCGGTCAGCTTCATGGTGTCACCGACTCGTAAGTTCGTTGGCGACATTGAAACGTCATAAAAATGTGTGGTGCGCATGCGCGTATTGGCCTGCTGCGCGCGCTCGCCGTGGGCAGCGGCGTTCTCCACTAGGAGCAGACAAATAAGCGCCGTTAGCAGCCGATCAACCGAGCGCACGACTAAACTTTCTTCAGCCAGCGACGATGATCGTTGACGATCGCTCCGATAATCCAAGACAGGTAGAAAACGACCGTACATAAAAAGCCTGCGAACACCGCGGTCAGCGGGGTTACCGCGTCACCGAAGGTGCGAAGAATTGAGCGCTCAACAACTCGAATGTATTCCGGCAAGCTGGTTCTGATGTATTCGTAGCCCAGCAAATCGGCGGCGGTCAGCATCTCGCCGTTATAGTTGATGGGCTCGTGAAAGGCAGCCAACATCGGCCAGTTGGCAGGGTAAATCAAAGCACCCCACAGAAACGCCCCGGTAAGGCCTGTTAAGAACACGCTACGGGTAATTAACAGACTGCAATCGACCAAGATCGCCATCGGAATATAAACCGATGGCCACACGAAACTAATCGGAAAACCACCAAAGATGTGAAAGTTCAGATAAGTACTTAACCAGCGAACTGCCGAATAACAAAGGACGATCGCGGTAAAAGCAAACGGCAGGCGAAACTTTACCCAGAATGTCGACGAAAGCGCGGCCGGTATCACCATCAACATCCCAATAGGGACCAGAGGCCAAAAACGGCGGTCCTTCCAATCAACCCAATATTCCCAATCGCCCATCGTGACCGCCATGACGAACGCAGTCGCACCGGCGATCGCGAATACGATCGCGGTGATAAGAATAATATCGATCTGAGTTTCTAGGCGTTTGGCGATGGCGCTTTGATCATCGGCCATTTTCTCAAAGCCCCTCTTTTTATTGCGGCTGGCGCCGCAGTGGCGCTAGACGCCTTGCCGCGCTTCGCGTTCGCTGACGATATCTACCAATTCTTTGCACCGATGCACTATGTGGACAACCACTCCACCCAATGCGATCAGCGCCAATCCCAAAATTGCAAAGCCATAATGGATCGGCGTTCCAAACATTTCTTCGGCATAGAAAAAAGTATGGCCCCATTCATTGAGACCGACATTGGGCATGATAAGAATGGGCCCACCGATCGCTACACCTAAGGGCAGCAAATGTTGTTTCGCGTGCATCGGCAACCGGGTCTTGGCGAAAATATAGGAGCCTCCGCCAGTGATAATCAGCGCCGGCATGAGTAAGTAGAACAAACCAACATGGGTGGGGGTGAAGTCGGTGTCACGGATAACCACTTGATGCCAGGCAGCATCGGCTTCACCGTGAACGGCACCAGCGAAAATAACAATGAGCGTGTAACAACTCAGCCAAGCGATGAAAGAAAAATAACGTGAGAGTTCGACCTCGGGGGCTACGTTGTCAGGGTTGAGTTCCCGCGTGCGCCACAAGTAGTAAGCGATACCAGCCATCAAGGTCGGGAGTACCACGATCTGGACGTAGAACAGGTTCATCCAAACTTGGAACTCAGGTTCGAAGTAATCCAGCCCCACCGTATGCGCATTGGCGTGCAGAAATAAACGGTGTAGTGAATAAACAATGATGAGCCCCGCCAGCAAAGATAAATAGATCGTAAAGTTCACGCCCGCACGTTGGGCGCCGGCAACGGTCTTTTCTTCGTTTAAGACACTCAGTTCTGCGGTGGTTGTGCTCACGCTATCTCTCCGGTGCGGATCGCAATGACCAAACCCTACACCGGCCCTAAACAAACTGCAAAGCACGCGCGAATTGTTGCGTCGCAATATGTGAAGTCAAACTTTCGTGCGCCCTAGATGCTAGGCTGCCCTTTAATCTCTGGGAGCAAATCAATGGCGCAAAAAGTTCGCCGGGTGGTCACCGGCCATAATGCCGAGGGGCGTTCGGTATTTATCGACGACGGTGAAGCTAAGGCGGTGAAAGAAATGGAATCGATGCCGGGGCTTGCGCTGACCGACTTCTGGGTGACGCACGGCGCACCGGCTGACAACACGGGCGTTCAGGACGCCGCGGACCGCGATGTGGTGTTGGAGCCACCCCCCAATGGGACGATTTTTCGGGTGGTCGAATTTCCGCCTGATTCGGCCTGGAAAAATCAAGCTGATGGACATGAAGCATTTGCTTCAATCGGAGCCGGCCATGCATCGGATTCGGATTCCGACGATCCAATGATGCACAAGACCGCCACCATTGATTACTTAATTGTTCTCAAAGGCGAGATCTGGGCGATATTGGACGAGGGAGAAACCTGCCTAAAGCAAGGCGACGTTATGATTCAACGCGGTACCAATCACTCCTGGAGCGTCCGCACCGATGAACCTTGTCTGCTGGGCGCGGTTTTAGTGAACTCAAAGCCTGTCTAAGCGAGCGTCGTTCTGAGCTTCGCTAGAGTGTTAAAGCATCGTGGATACCCGCAGCCAAGCTGGCGGCGTTGAGTGGCTTCAAGAGGTAGCCATTGGCACCATAGGAGAGGGCTTGGGCGACCTTGCGGTTGTCCTCTTCCGAGGTGACCATCATGATTGGCAAGTCGGGTTGGCAAGCGCCACATCGTACCCACCTGAGCAGTTCTATCCCTGACATTCCAGGCATATTCCAGTCAGTGATCAGGAGATCATAGTGATCGCGTTCCAGTTCCTTGACCGCTTCGCGACCATTACCCGCTAAGGTTACGTTATCAAAACCGAGTTCGTTGAGAAGCTTCTGCGTGACGATACGGAC